>JAGWBB010000013.1:0-39392 GCA_021296095.1 Desulfurellaceae bacterium
AGATCTGGGTGGTGGCAATATCGACGTGGCCCAGCATGGACTGGACCGCCCGCAGGTCTGCCCCGCCTTCGAGCAGATGGGTGGCAAATGCGTGGCGCAGCGCGTGCGGATAGACCGCTCCGCCGTCGGCCGCCTGGCTGGCGTACTGTTTGAGCAGCCGCCAGAATCCCTGGCGGCTTAAGGGTTTGGCAGAGCGGGTCAGAAACACCGCAGAACTCGTCCGATGCTTTAAGAGCGCCGGCCGGGCCTGGCTGAGATAGGTTTCGAGGTGAGCCTTGGCCTGCCCACCGAGCGGCACCACGCGCTCGCGCTCGCCCTTGCCCCGCACGCGCACAAAGCCGGCCTCCAGATTGAGCTGGCTGAGGTCGAGGCCGACCAGTTCGGAAACGCGCAGACCGGTGGCGTACAGCAGTTCGAGCATGGCCCGGTCGCGGAGCCCCAGCGGGGTCGAGGTGTCGGGCGCCTTGAGCAGGGCCTCGACCTGAACCTGGGACGGCGCCTGGGGCAGCCGACGGCCGATTTTGGGCAACGGCAGCTGGGCGGTCGGGTCGGCTCCGGGCAGCAGAGCCTCGCGCTGTAAAAAACGGTATAAGCCCCGCAGCACGGTGAGCATCCGGGCCTGGCTGCGCGCCGACAGCCCCCGCTCGCGGACTGCGGTCAGAAAGCCGATCACGTGCCGCGGCCCGGCCTGGCGCAGGTCGTCCAGCCCCTGGTCGTGCAGATAGCGGCAGAACTCGCCCACATCCCGGCTGTAGGCCAGGATGGTATTTTTGGCCAAGCCCTTCTCGACCGTCATATAGTTGAGAAATGCGTCGGCGCAGGTGTCGCTGGCCGTTATCGCCTCGCTCTGAGCGTCTTGCTCCCCCATCAGCCCTCCCCCTCCGCATCAACAATCCGCTGCCGCAGGGCGGCGGCGAGTTGGTCCGGGGCGTCGATCTTGCCGCCCCGGCTGTCGGTCACATAGAAGACATCCAAAACCTGATTCACATTGGTCGTGATCTTGGCCAGATGGATAAGCAGCCCGAGTTGGAAGAGCGCTGCGGTGACCCGAAACAGGAAGCCGGTCTGATCGGGCGCGGTGACATCAATGACCGTATACACCGGCGAGCCGTCATTATCGACTGTGACTTCGGTCGGGATGCGACCGTAGCGCTTCTTGAGATAGGACGGGGAACGGATGGTCTGGAGCAGATCCTCAAGCGTCCGTTGTCCGCGCAAGACCGCCTCGAGGCGGGTCTGCAGCCGAGCCCACAGCTCGGTGTCCATGACGACCTCGGCGCGCCCAAGGTGGGACACACGAAAAACGTCCAGCGCAATGCCGTCCCGACTGGTGGAGATACGGGCGCTGGCAACGTTCAGATTATTGGCCGCCAGCACACCGGTCAACAGCGCAAACAAACCCGGCCGGTCGCGGGTCACAATGGTCAGCTCGCTGTACTCGCGCTCGGGAAAATGGGCCAGGACGAGCCGATACGGCTCGTCCTGCGGTCCGTCCGTAGTCTGGCTAAAACGGGTAATCAGGCGGAAATGGTCGGGGATGTTCTCTTCGGGGGTGGACAGGAAATAGCTGTCCGGCATGTCGGCCAAAAAGGCCCGAATCTGGTCTGGGGCGGCTTGGCCCTGGCTCGGCAGCAGGGCCGCCAGCGCATCTTTGCGGCGCCGGACGCGGGCCTGGGGGTCTTCTTCGACCGACAGGCCGGTCTCAAAGCGCTCCAGGGTGCGCAGATACAGCTCGTTGAGCAAACCGGCCTTCCAGCTGTTCCAGACCTTGGGGCCGACCGCTTTCATATCGGCGAAGGTCAGCAGATACAGCTTTTTGAGCACGTCCTGGGTTTCAACAGTCCGGGCAAACTCGGCAATCAAGGCGTCGTCGGAAATATCGCGGCGCTGGGCAATATACGACATCAGCAGGTGGTGCTGGACCAGCAGATACCACTCGTGGGCGTCGTCCTCGGCCATCCCCCAGCGCTCGGCCGCCCGGCGGACCATGGCCGCACTGCGCTGGTCGTGTTCGCTGCCGTGGCCCTTACCCACGTCGTGGTACAGCATGGACAGGAACAGCAGCTCGACCCGGTCGATTTCGCGCATGACCTGGGTCAGCAGCGGCAGGTCCTCCTTGAAGCGTCCCTCGCGCAGCTGTTCCAGGGCGGCCACACCGTACAGGGTGTGCTCATCAACGGTGTAGACGTGATACAGGTCGCGCTGGATGCGCCACTGCATGTTGCCGAACTCGGGCAGAATCCAACCCAGCACGCCCAGGCTGTGCATCAGCCACAGGGTGTCTGCCACCCCCTGTTTCCAGTTCAGCACCGCATACAGGGCGCTGCGCACGGCCGGGCTTTCTCCAGCGCTGGACGGCAGGCGGTCAAGCGTGTCGCGCACGAGCTGCTGGGTCGCGCGCGACACACGCACGCCGTGGCGCTGGGCGTCGTGAAAAACCGTCACCATGTTGACCGGCTCGTCGGTCAGGATTTCGGGTTTGGTGACGCTCAGGCTCTGGTCGGCGATTCTGACCCCGGGCCGAATGTCGCGTCCCCGCCGGCGGCGGAAAAAAGACAGCCGGGGAGGCTCCAGGCACTGCTCCAGCATGAAGTTCGAGAAGCCGTGCAGGCTGGTGGCGTGGCGGTAGTATTCGTACATGAAGCCGGCCGCATCGGCGAAACCGAGTTGGGGGGCGAGTTCGTCCTGTTGCTCAACCGTCAGCTGATCGTGCTCGCTGCGGGTGGCCAGGTGCATGCCGTTGCGCACCCGCCACACAAAGTCACGCGCGGCTTCGACCTGACTCAGCGTGTGTTGGGACACGATCCCCTTCTGGAACAACTCGTGCCAGCTGCGCACCTTGAACTTGACCCGGGCCAGCCACCAGGCGGTGTGGAGGTCACGCAGACCGCCCGGACTCTCCTTGACGTTGGGCTCAAGCGTGTAGGGCGAGTTGCCGTGCTGCTCGTGGCGCCGACGGCTCTCCTCGGCCTTGTCCTGAGAAAAACGCCGGGGCTGTTTGCCGAGAATCTCCCGCTCGAGGGCCTGCGCAAAGTCCTGGCTCAGCTGCGCGTCGCCGCACAGGGGCCGGGCGTCGAGCAGCGAGGTCTTGACCTGCAAGTCCTGGGCGGCCAGGCGGGTACAGGTGCGCACGGTGCGCACCGCATGGCCGACGACAAGCCCGGAATCGATCAGGCTGTAGTAGACCATCTCGCATATCGTCTCGACATACGGGGTGATTTTCCAGTGGTAGAGGAACAGCAGATCGAGGTCCGAATAGGGGTTGAGTTCGCCCCGGCCATAGCCGCCCTGGGCCAGAACCGCGCAGCGTTGCTGGAGGCGGGTATAACGTCGGGCGTAGAGCTGGGTGGCTGCGTCGAACAGATACTGGATCAAACGGTCAATATGGACGGTGTAGTAGCGGACCAGCTCGCCACCTCCGAGGCCGGCTCGCTGCTGGCCGGCCAGGACCTTACGCAGCTGGCCGATATACTCCTGGCTGATTTTTTTGAGGTCGAAATTTGAGCCGGCTCCGCCATCCAGGTCGGCCGACGGCAGGGGGGGCAGGACAACGCCAGCCGGACTGGCCGGACCTGTCAGGTCGGTCTGGTGCAGGGCGACTGGCATAGGCTGATCTCAGGTGCCGAACTCCCAGGACGCAAGATAGCGCTTTTGGGCGGCGGTCAGCGTGTCCAGCCGGATATCCATGCTGGCCAGCTTCAGGCTGGCGACCGTGTCCTCGACTTCCTGCGGTACGGCGTGGACGCGGGCGTCGAGGTCCTGGCGGTGCTCGACCGCCCAGCTGACGCTCAGCGCCTGGGTGGCAAAGCTCATGTCCATGACCGAGGCCGGGTGGCCCTCGGCCGCAGCCAGGTTGACCAGCCGTCCCTCGCCCAACAGGTAGACGCGTCGTTTCTGGGACAGATGATAACAGTCGAGGTTGGAGCGCAGGTTCTTTTCAACCTTTTTGGCCATTTTGGTCAGCGCCTTGACGTCGATCTCCACGTCGAAATGGCCCGAGTTGCACAGAATGGCGCCGTCTTTGAGCACCCGGAAGTGTTCACGGCGGAGCACGCTGGTATCGCCGGTGAGGGTGACGAAGATGTCACCCTGGCGGGCGGCTTCCAGCATCGGCATGACCCGAAAGCCGTCCATGGCAGCCTCCAGGGCGCGGATCGGGTCAATCTCGGTTACGATCACCTGAGCGCCCAGGCCGCGCGCCCGGCTGGCCACGCCTTTGCCGCACCAGCCGTAGCCGGCGATCACGATCACTTTGCCGGCCAGCAAGATATTGGTCGCCCGCAGCACGCCGTCCAGGGTCGATTGTCCGGTGCCGTAGCGGTTGTCGAACAGCTGCTTGGTGGCCGCGTCGTTGACCGCGATGACCGGCAACCTGAGCACGCCGTTGTTCTCCATGGCGCGCAGGCGAATGACCCCGGTCGTGGTCTCTTCCATGCTGGCGACCAGCCGCCCGAGCTGCTCCTCGTAGCTGGCATCGGTGTGCAGCAGCGACACCAGGTCGGCGCCGTCGTCAAGGGTCACAGTCGGCCCCTGACCCAGCACGGCGTGCAAATGCTTGTAGTAGGTCTTATTGTTCTCGCCCCGGATGGCATAGGTCGGAATCCCTTCACGGGCGACCAGGGCGGCGGCCGTATCGTCCTGGGTCGAGAGCGGGTTCGAGGCGCACAGCATGATGCTCGCCCCGCCGGCCTTGAGGGTCCGCATCAGGTTGGCGGTTTCGGTGGTGACGTGCAAGCAGGCCGACACACGCAGGCCCTTGAGCGGTTTGGTGCGGGCGAACTCCTGGCGCACCTGGCGCAGCACCGGCATGTGCTGGTCGGCCCAGTCTATGCGTTTCTGGCCCGCGCCGGCCAGGCCGAGATCTTTGACATCTCCCTTACGAGCAGTCATATATCCTCTTTTCTGTGTGAGCGGCCGGGCTTCAGCTGGCCGCCCGCTTGAGCATATCGACCCGGTCGAGTCGCTCCCAGCTGAACAATTCGCCCTGGGGCGGACGGCCAAAGTGGCCGTAGGACGCCGTGGACTGGAAAATCGGCCGCTTAAGGCCCAGGGTCTGAATGATCTCGGCCGGCCGCAGGTCAAACTCCTTATCGACAATCTCGGCCAGGCGCTCATCGGGCAGGACGCCGGTGCCGAAGGTATCGATAAAGACGCCGACCGGCCTGGCCATACCGATGGCGTAGGCCATCTGCACCTCGCAGCGCGCGGCCAGTTCGGCGGCCACGATATTCTTGGCAATATAGCGGGCCATATACGCGGCCGAACGATCAACCTTGCTGGGGTCTTTGCCGGAGAATGCCCCACCACCGTGGCGACCCATCCCGCCGTAGGTATCGACGATGATCTTGCGGCCGGTCAAGCCACAGTCGGCAAACGGACCGCCGTTCACGAAACGGCCGGTCGGATTGACCAGAAAAGACGTCTCGCCGTCCAGGAACTCGGGCGGCACGACCTTTTTGACGATGTCTTCAACCACCACCTCTCTGATCGTCTTGTAGTCGGCATCCGGGTCGTGCTGGGTCGAGATCAGGACCGTATCGGCCCGAACCGGCCGACCATCGCGGTACTCGACGGTGACCTGCGACTTGCCGTCCGGGCGCAGAAAGGCGATCTCGCCCCGTTTACGGGCCGCAGCCATCTCCTGGACCAGGCGATGGGCGGTATAAATCGGAAACGGCATGAATTCCTTGGTTTCATCGCAGGCAAAGCCGAACATCATGCCCTGGTCGCCGGCCCCCTGTTCGGTGTGCAAGCCCTGGCCGGCGGTGACGCCCTGGGAGATGTCGGGCGACTGACGGTCGAGCGCGGTCAGGACGGCGCAGGTATTGCCGTCAAATCCCAGCGACGAATGATCGAAGCCGATATCACGTACTGTCCGGCGCACGATGTCGGCGTAGTCAATGCGGGCCTCGGAGGTGATCTCTCCCGCCACCACCACCATGCCTGTTTTGATCAGGGTTTCGCAGGCGACCCGGCTGTCCGGGTCCTGGGCCAGCAGTCCGTCCAGGATCCCGTCCGAAATCTGATCGCACATTTTGTCCGGATGGCCCTCGGATACCGACTCCGAGGTAAACAGAAAATCTTTTCCCGCCATCAGCCCTCTCCTTGTTTGATGTTGGGGTCTCGTATCGCACGGCGCATCTAATAGAATCCCCGTTCCAGCGTCAAGGGCTAGTCGGCGTCAGGCGGTTCGACCACCCGACGCAGGGCGACCAGGGCGGCCTCGGCATCCGGCCCGCTGATCCGCACTTCGAGCACGCTGCCGTGTGGGGCGCCCAGGGTCAGCAACTCTATCACACTCCGGCCGTTCACCGTCCGACCGTCCCAGCTGACCGTGACCTCTACCTCACAGCCGCGCAGACTCTGGACCCACAGCGCGGCCACCCGGGCGTGCAAGCCCTCGGGATGGGCCAGGGTCAGGCGAACAAGGGTGGGCGGCGGTGTCATGTCTGTGCGGCGACCCGGGGACGCGCTCAGCGATACTGGTCGCGGTGATGGATATGGGCGGTATAGCCACCGTCGGCCAGGCGACGACCGAGTTCTTCGGCCACCGCTACCGAGCGATGCCGACCGCCCGTACAGCCAATGGCCAGGGTCAGATAGCTTTTGCCCTCGCGGACGTACAGGGGCAGGCTGGAGACCAGCAGCTCGCTCACCTGGGCCAGAAAACGCTCGGCTTCGGGACAGCCGAGGACGAAAGCCGCCACGTCCGGTGAACGGCCGGTTTTGGGTCGCAGCTCTTCGACAAAAAACGGATTGGGCAGAAAGCGCACATCAAACATCAGGTCCGCATCGGTCGGAATGCCGTACTTATAGCCGAAGGACTCGATGGTCACCAACAGCGCGCTGGGGTGGTGCGAGCGGCGGCTGACAAGCCGCCGCATGTGTTGGCGCAACTCGTGGACGGTCAGGGCCGAGGTATCGAGCACCTGGCCGGCCAGCGCCCGCAGGCCGGCCAGCCGCTGACGCTCGATCCGAATGCCCGAGATGATGCTCCCCTCGTCGGCCGCCGGATGGGGACGGCGGGTTTCGCTGAAGCGGCGGATAACGATCTCGTCGGCCGCCTCGAGGTAGACAATATCGAGCTGCCGGCCGTGACGGCGCAGGTCGGCCAGCACGGTCGGATATTCGTTCAGCGAGACCCGCTCGCGGACATCAATGCCCAGGCCGATCCGGTCGATGGGTTGATGGCTGTTCTCGCACAGGCTCAGGAACTGGGGGATGAGGGTCACCGGCAGATTGTCGATACAGTAAAACCCCAGGTCTTCCAGGGCGTGAATCGCCGTGCTCTTGCCCGAGCCGGACAGACCGGTCACGATCAGGACGTGCAGGGGCGTCGCTGCTGGCGGCGGACTGGCGGCGGGCGGAGCACTCACAGCTTGGTGTCCTCCTGAGAGATCAGCCGGAACAGGTCGGCCTGGCTCTGGCCCTGCAGCAGACGCTCCCGAAACGCCTTGTCCTTGAGCAGGCGGGACACCCGGGCCAGGGCCTTGAGATGCACACCGGCCGAGTCCTCGGGCGCGACAAGCAGGAAAAACAGCCGGGTCAGGGCGCCGTCCAGGGACTGACAGTCAATGCCCGACGAACTGCGGCCAAAGACGGCCACGACATCTTTGAGTCCGGCCAGCTTGCCGTGGGGGATGGCAATCCCCTCGCCAATGGCCGTTGTGCCCAGCCGCTCCCGTTCGAGCAGAACCGCCAACAGGCTCTGGGCGTTGATATGCGGGTAGTGGGCGGCCAGCTGTTGGGACAGCTCGTGGAGGACATCGGTCTTGGTCGTGCTGCGCAGCTGGGGAACAATGAGTTCTTGACTCAGGATATCGACCACACGCATGGGATTCCGTCCTTATCGTGTTTCGTCCGGGCCGCGTTCTAGCGCAGTTTCCTGCGTTTTGATGACGGCAGAATATGGAGCGTCTCGCGATATTTGGCCACCGTGCGGCGTGCGATGGTGATATGCTCGGCCGCCAGCTGACGGGCAATGGCCTCGTCGCTCAGCGGCCGGCCGCTCTCCTCGGCCTGGATCAGCTGCCGGATACGCTCCTTGACGCTACTCGCCGCAATGTCCTGACCGTTGTTACCCCTGAGGCCGGTGGTGAAGAAATTCTTGAGCGCCTCAATGCCGCGCGGGGTGGCAATATACTTATTGGCAATCGCGCGGCTGACGGTTGACTCGTGGATACCGACTTCGTCCGCCACGTCGCGCAACACCAGGGGGCGCATCCGGGATACCCCGTAGGTCAGGAAATCCTGTTGGAACTTGACGATGCTCTGGGCAACCAGCAGCAGGGTCCGCTGACGCTGGTGGATGCTCTTGATCAGCCAGGCGGCAGCGCGCAATTTCCCCCGCACATACTCTTTGGCCGCGCCGTCCGGGCTGTGCAGAAAGCGGCGGTAGGAGGCGTTGACCTTGAGGCGCGGCAGGCCGTCTTCGTTGAGCGTGACGACATACTCATCGCCGACCTTGTGCACGTACACGTCCGGCGTGATATAGCTGACGTCGCCCTCGCCGAAATTGCGGCCCGGCCTGGGCTCCAGGCTGGCAATCAGACGGATGGCGCACTCCAGCTGTTCGCCGCTCACCTGCAAGGTTTTGGCCAGACGCTCGCTGTCCCGCTCTTCGAGCAGACCGAGGTGGCTCTCGACGACGCGCAGGGCCAGCTCGCACACCGGATCGTCTCCGGCCTCGGTCTGCTGCAAACGCAGCTGGTGCAGCAGGCACTCACGCAGGTCACGAGACCCGACCCCGGGCGGGTCACAGGTCTGAATCAGCTCCAAAACCCGTTCGACCTGCCCGACCTCGACCGGTGTGGCCAGGTCTGTAGCGCTCTGGGCGGCAATATCGACCAGCGGGGTCGATAAATAGCCGTCAATATCAAGCTCACCAATAATCAGCGAGGCAATGTGCTGTTCCTCAGGGCTCAGCTTGGAGAAACGGAGCTGGTCGGACAGGTGCTGTTCCAGGGATTCGGGACGGTTGGGATGATTTTCAACCAGACTCGGCCGCTCTTCGTCCACCTCCTCGCCGCCGGACGGCGGCAGGGACGGCAAATCGTTGTTATAGCTTTCCAGATAAGTATGCCAGTCGATCTCCTCTTGGGCACTTTTCTCTTGGACCGACTCCTGGGCGGCGGTCGGCGGACCGTCGAGCAGCGCCGCCTCCTGCTCGCTGGCCGCCTCAACAGCCTCGACCCCGAGTACCGGGTTTTGGTCGAGTTCGTCATGAATCAGGATATCCAACTCGTCCCGGGGCAGCTGCAAAATCTTGATGGCCTGCTGTAGCTGGGGCGTAATGACCAGCTTTTGCTGGAGTTTTTGTTGGAGTCGGACTTCTAAGGCCATGCGCGTGTCTTCTTTGGTGTGAGCGCCGATCTCATAAGCGGAAGCGCTCGCCCAGATACACCTGTCGGGCGCGCGTGCTGGTGGTCAGTTCTGCGGGCGTGCCTTCTTCAAACACCTCGCCGTCACTCAGGATATAGGCGCGGTCACAGATACTCAGCGTCTCGCGGACATTATGGTCGGTCACCAGCACGCCGATGCCGCGTGTCCGCAGCTGGACGATAATATCCTGGATATCGACCACCGACAGGGGATCAATCCCGGCAAAAGGTTCGTCGAGCAGCATAAAGGTCGGATCCATGACCAGGGCGCGTGAGATTTCGACCCGGCGTCGCTCCCCGCCGGACAGCGAATCGGCCCGATTTTTGGCCAAATGGCCGATATGCAGGTCGGCCAGCAGCTGTTCAAGGCGTTCCCGGCGCTGGTTCTTTGTCAGGTCCAGGGTCTCGAGGATAGCCAGCAGATTCTCCTCAACCGTCAGCTTGCGGAAGATCGACGACTCCTGGGGCAGATACGTCACGCCTTTGCGCGCACGCTGGTGCATGGGCAGAGAGGTAAAGTCCTGGTCGTTGAAGCAGACGCGACCCTGGTCGGGACGGATGATGCCGACAATGATGGAAAACGTGGTGGTTTTTCCCGCCCCGTTCGGCCCCAACAGGCCGACTACCTCGCCGCCCTTGACCTCGACCGTGACATTGCGCAGCACGGGCCGTCTGGCGTAGGCCTTATGCAGTCCTTCGCCACGCAAGACTGGCTCCGCACTCACTGAGATGTCGTTCCTGTGTCGTTTGAGCCTGGAATGAGCCGCATGCGCGCCCGGCCTTCGACCACACTCCGCCGCTCGTCAAGATAGACGATAACCTGGTCACCGCTGACCTGGTTGACGCCCTCGTGCAGCACGGCATCGCCGCTCAGGGTGACCGTCCGTTTGGTCTGATCGAACACCAGCCGTTTGCCGGTTGCGTAGCCGCTTTCGGACTCCAGCCTGACATCGCCCTCGGCAACAATCTCCCTGAGACGCTGTTGGGAGGTAGTGGACGGCGGGGACGACTGCGGCGTGCCGTCTGACTCGGCCGGCTCTTCATAGCTGACCGTCAGCAGATTACAGGTCAGGGTCACCTCACCCTGGGTCGCCACGACTCCGTCCTGATATTGGACCCGTTTTTCGGCGTATAAGAACTCGAGACGCTGGGAGCGGATGTCGATGGGCTGATTGCTGTCGGCGAAAGACAGGGAGGCGATCAGGCTTTGGTCCGTGTCGGGAACCTGGGCCGGGCTGCCGCCGGGGTGTCCGACCAGCAGGAAGAGAACTAGGCCGGCGGACACCAGCCAGCGGCCGGTCCGAACCTGGGCCGACAGGGATCGCCACACGCGCGTACACATGCCCATCAGCCCTCTTCCCTGGTCAGCGTGGTATGGACTTCGGCGTGGAGGGTCACCCGCTTCTCGTCCACCACTATCCGGTAGCCCCGGGCTTCAACGCTCAGATCCTGGCCGGTAACGTGGACCACATCCGGTGCCGAGACCGTATTCTGAGCGCTGTCGTACAGCGCGGTTTGGGTCTTGAGAGAAAAATCGCCGATCCGCATTTCCAGATCGCCGCTCAGCTTCATCCGCACGACCTCCTGCATACCCTCGCCGAGGGTGACCCGGCCTTCTCGGCACCGCAGGGCAATCACCTCACCGCTGTCGAGGTACAGCGACATGGTCGGCGAATCGACCAGCAGCTCCCTGCTGTCTTCGAAAAAACGCGCCTGGGTGGCGGCGATTTCCCAGATTTTCTTTCCGTCGCGCATTTTGACCCGCCGGAAGTTCTGCATCCGCTGGTCCCCGCCGGACGAGGCCACGGTCGGCAGCTCCTGCTCGTCCTGACGCTGGTGCCACAGCCCCATGCCCAGCCCACCCAAGACGCACACGATAACAAGACCGATAACAAAACGTGCCTGATTTCGATTCATTGTGGAACCACCCGAGCAAGCACCATACCACCTCCGCCACACCGGGCAAAGGGTAGACCCGCCCCGTCGGCTCAGACCCCGGGGGACACCTTCTAGGCTTTCACCAGTTGGTCGAGACGCTGCAAGGTCCGCAGCAGGGCTTCGAGCTGGTCCAGAGGAAACACGCTCGCGCTATCGCTGCGAGCCTGGTCCGGGTTGCAGTGAACCTCCATGAACAGACCGTCAATACCGACCGCAACGGCCGCCCGGGCCAGCGGGGCGATGAATTCTCGCTGACCGCCCGAACTCGTCCCCTGTCCTCCGGGCAGCTGCACGCTGTGGGTGGCGTCATACACCACGGGGTAGCCGCTGCGGGCCATGATCGGCAGCGCGCGAAAGTCCGAGACGAGATAATTATAGCCAAAACTGGCCCCCCGTTCGGTCAGCAGAATGTGCCGATTACCGGTTGAGGCGACCTTGTCGGCGGCGTGGGCGATATCATGAGGAGCCACAAACTGACCCTTCTTGATATTGACCACTCGACCGCTCTGGCCGGCCGCCACAAGCAGGTCGGTCTGACGGCACAGAAAGGCCGGAATCTGTACAATATCGGCTACTTCTGCTGCCGCCCGAACCTCTTGGGGCGTATGCACATCGGTCAGAATCGGCACCTCCAGCTCGCGTTTCACGCTGGCCAGGATCCGCAGCCCCTCGTCCTGGCCCGGCCCCCGGAAGGACTCCACCGAGGTCCGATTGGCCTTATCGTACGAGGATTTATACACCAGCGGGACCTGTAGACGGTCGGTCACGGTTTTCAGCGCCTGGGCGTGGTGCAGGGCAGAGTCCCGGCTCTCGATGACGCATGGGCCGGCCATCAGCACGAACGGCCGGGCCTGGCCACACAGCAGGCGACCGATCGGAACGGCGTCGGGCTGACACTCGCGGATCATACGCTCTCGGCCTTGCCCTGGACGTGACCCAGCCTGAGCTTTGACTTGGGAAGAGCGGACGCAGCATATTCAGCCCGCAGCGGGGGAGCTGCGCCATAGCCGGCCCGGCGCTGCCGGGCAGCCTGAATAAAACCTTTGAACAGGGGATGACAGTCGAACGGGCGCGATTTGAACTCGGGGTGGAACTGGACGCCGATAAACCACGGGTGGTCGTGTAGCTCGACGATTTCGACCAGGCTCCGGTCGGGGGACAGGCCGCTGAAGATCAGTCCTTTCTGGCTGAGCTGGTGGCGATAGGCGTTGTTGAATTCATAGCGGTGGCGGTGCCGTTCTGAGATCCGCTTCTTGCCGTACACGCTGGCCGCGAGACTGCTGTCCAGCACGGTGCAGGGGTAGGCGCCGAGGCGCATGGTGCCGCCTTTTTCCAGGACTTGGTTCTGCTCAGCCATGAGGGCGATCACCGGATGGGGCGTGTCCGGGTCGATCTCGGCCGAGTTGGCCTTGTCCAGACCGCACACGTTGCGGCTGAACTCGATCACCGCCATTTGCATGCCGAAGCAGATGCCCAGAAACGGTACGCCCCCTTCGCGGGCGTAGCGGACGGCCGTAATCTTGCCCTCGGTGCCACGCTGGCCAAAGCCCATCGGGACCAGTACACCGTCGGCCTGGCCGAGCGCGTCCGGAAACTCGCCGGCCTCAAGCTGTTCGGAGTCGATATGGTCCACCTCGACCCGACACTCATTGGCAAAGCCGCCATGGGCCAGGGCTTCGTTGAGGCTCTTGTACGAGTCAATCAGCTCGACGTATTTGCCGATCATGGCGATCCGCACCTGGTCTTGCGGCTGCTGAAACGTCCGCACGACTTTTTCCCAGCGGCTCAGGTCCGGGGTGCCGGTCCACATGTTCAGCTTATCGACGATACACTGATCGAGCCCCTCTTGATGAAAGACCAGCGGGACCTCGTAGATGCAATCCACGTCCTTGGCCGTAATCACCGCGTGCTCATCAACATTGCAGAAATGGGCGATCTTGGCCTTGACCTTGTGATCCAGGTAGCGATCCGTGCGGCACAGCAACACGTCGGGCTGAATCCCCATACTGGTCAGCTCTTTGACGCTGTGCTGGGTGGGTTTGGTCTTGAGTTCACCGGCCGCTGAAATAAAAGGCACCAGGGTCAGATGGAGGTATAAGACGTGCTCGCGTCCCCAGTCCCAGCGAAACTGGCGAATCGCCTCGAGAAAGGGCAGACTCTCGATGTCCCCGACCGTGCCGCCGACCTCGCAGATGGCAACGTCAAAGCCTTTGGCCGCGTTCAGGATACGCCGTTTGATCTCGTCCGTGATGTGGGGAATGACCTGAACCGTGCCGCCCAGATAGTCTCCACGACGTTCCTGGGCAATGACCGTGTCGTACACCTGACCGGTGGTAAAGCTGTTTTGGCGACCCAGCGAGGTCGAAACATAACGTTCGTAGTGTCCCAGATCGAGGTCGGTCTCGGCCCCGTCGTCGGTTACAAACACCTCCCCGTGCTGAAAGGGATTCATGGTACCGGGATCGACGTTGATATACGGGTCCATCTTCAGCAGGGTGACATTCAGGCCTCGGCTCTCCAATAAGCCACCCAGCGAGGCCGCAGCCAAGCCCTTGCCCAAGGACGAAACAACCCCCCCGGTGACAAAGATGAATTTTGTCTTGCGTCCTGCTCTGCCAGCAGTCGTCATGGCAACATCTCCTCTGCACGACGCAGGTCGAGCGGTGTGTCAACCTCAACCGTCGGGCGTTCCGTCTCCGTCACCCGAATTTTATAGCCCCACTCCAGAGCCCGAAGCTGTTCGAGCTTTTCGGCCTCCTCCAGGGGAGTTGGCACCAGCCTGCTGAAGGTCAGCAGAAAGTCCCGACGATACACATACAGCCCGATGTGGCGGTAGCCCCATATCTGGTCCGTCGCCTGGTCTGAACTGGGCGGCTGGCGGTAGAACGGAATCGGGCTGCGCGAAAAATACACGGCAAACCCGTCCCGGTCGGTCACGACCTTCACCACGTTGGGGTTGTGCCACTCCTCACGGCTGTGAATCGGTGTCCTGACCGTTGCCATAGCTGCGGTCGGGCTGTGTTCAAGCGCGCTCACCGCGTCCCCGACCATGGCCGGCGGGAAAAAGGGCAGATCCCCCTGCACGTTGACAATCAGGTCGGCCCGCAGGCCGGCGGCGACCTCGGCCAGGCGGTCCGTCCCGGTCGGATGATCGGCCCGGGTCATGGCCACCTGGCCACCCACGGCCCGCACCGCAGCGGCAATCCGCTCATCATCGGTCGCCACCATCACCCGGTCCACGCCCGGCACCTGGCAGGTCTGCTGGTAGACGTGCTGAATCATCGGCTTGCCACGCAGCAGGGCCAGCGGTTTTCCTGGAAAACGCGTAGAGCCGTAGCGTGCCGGAATGAGAGCGATAACTTCCACACCCAAGCCATATTCGGTTACACGGTCGAATTTCTGGGGAACTGTGCTTGCGGGACCCCACTATAGGCCACCCGACCGGAGCCGTCAAATACTGCCCTGGTCCGTCGGACGGGCTTAGCTTTTTGTCGCTTTTTCCCGCCGCACCGTCCGACACACCGGCCGCAGCGGGCAGGCCGGGCAGCGCGGAGCCCGCGCCGTACAGACGGTCGCGCCAATATCCATAATCGCCTGATTGAAGATGTGGGCCTGGCCGAGCGGGGTGACGTGGCGGGCCACGGACCACAAAAAGCGGGGCGTTTGGTACGTCTCGGGCAGGTCAAAGAAGCGACTCAGCACCCGGGCGGCGTTGGTGTCGAGGATGGCGGCGTGGTGATGAAAGGCAAAGCTCGATACCGCACCGGCCGTATAGGGACCGATCCCGGGCAGTTTTTGCAGCTCTTCGGGCGTGTCGGGAAAGCGTCCGTCATGCTCGGCGACGATTTTCCGGCTGGTCGATTGCAGGTTGCGGGCGCGGGCATAGTAGCCGAGCCCGTGCCAGGTTTCGCGCACCTCGGGTTCATCGGCTCTGGCCAAATCCTCCACCGTCGGGTAGCGGGACAGGAATTTTTCATAGTACAGCAGTGCGCGCTGCACCTGGGTCTGTTGCAGCATGACCTCGGAGACCAGAATCGCGTAGGGGTCGCGGGTCCGACGCCACGGCAGATCGCGGCCGTGCTGGCCGTACCAGGCCAGCAGCCGGCGTTGCAGCGCCCGGACGGTCGCCGGAGGGGCAATGCGGCTCAGCCGCAGAACGGCAGACTGGCGAGCCATGGTCGGCCCTTGTGACAAAAAGCCGGGTCTGAGGCAAGAGGCCCGCGGCCGGCGCTCCCCTTTATCTTGACTCCAACCGGTGGAGGCATTAAGGTGGCGGCGCACCGAGGAGTGGGGGCTGGAGACACAAGCTGGTCAGGCGGGGTGTACGGAGGATCTGGTTTCATGGCAGGACGGGATTCGCTGGAGAAGATGATTGCCAAGATCTTGCACCGTCACTGCGAGTTTGGTTGGGCCCACTACTACATTCCGAGCGAAAAATTTCCAAACCTGGTGGACGAGTTACTCAAAGTGCTGCAACCGGCGGAGGAGGCGGGGGAGGATGAGTTAGTCAAGCTTTTTCTCGGTCTGAAACGCTATTCTTCCGAGCAAGAACGGGTCGATCAACTCTTGACGGCATACCGGGTGCTGAAACGTGAGGAACCACGCTGAGGTCTGGGCCGGCCGTTTGTTCAGCCGCCAACAGGCCACCACCACGACTGGGCCAACAGGCTTGATACCTGGGACACGGCCGGGAGCAGAGCGGGCGGGCGGCGAGGTGCGCCATGCCTGAGACACGGCGCACCAGACGCACGGTCGGCGGCCTGCTGCTGCTGTGTTTCCTGCTCTATTTCTGGGAACTTGGTCGGATCCCGTTCTATAATTACGAAGAGTCGAAAGAAGCGCTGATCGTCTGGGAGATCGTCAACGACGGCGGCTGGATTCTGCCCCGGCGCAACGGCACCGAGATGCCGCTCAAGCCGCCACTGTTCCACTGGATCGGGGCCGGTATCTCACTGCTTGGCGGTCAGGTCAGCGAGTTCGCCGTGCGGGCGCCCTCGGCTTTTGCCGCCACTGCTGCGGTGGTGTTGACGTTCTTCTGCGGCCAAGCCTGGTGGAGCTGGCGGGTGGGGCTGTTTGCCGCGCTGATTCTGGTCACCTCGCCGGAGTGGGCACGCTGGGCTATTCACGCCCGGAGCGACATGCTGCTGGTCTTTTTCATGACCGCAGCCATGCTGAGCTTTTTCCAGCTGTGGCAGGAACGCGCCAGCCGGCGCAGCCTTGTGTACGTGTTCTATGCGAGTCTGGGGCTGGCGATCCTGGCCAAAGGGCCGCTGGGTTTCCTGCTGCCGGTCCTGGTCATTGTCGCTTTTCTGGCCGAGCGCCGCGACCTCCAGTTCATCTGGCAGATGAAGCTGGTGGGCGGCTCGCTGGTCATGGTTGTGATTGCGGCGTCGTGGTATGTGCTGGCCACGGCCCAGGGCGGCGGCGAGTTTGTCTCGCGCCAAATTCTGGACGAGAATGTCTTTCGCTTTTTTGCCAGCGAGCAGGGCGGGCCGAGTCGGGATCACTCTTTTTACTACTATGTGCCAACCTTATGCGCCGGCATGCTCCCCTGGAGCCTGTTCTTTCCGGCCCTGATCTACGTCCTGTACCGCTCCCACGGTCGGGGCGACGCCAAGTCTCGCTATTTGATGATCTGGTGTGGGGTTGAACTCCTGTTTTTCAGTCTGGCGTCCGGCAAGCGCAGCAATTACATCCTGCCCGTGTATCCGGCGCTGGCCCTCTTGCTGGGAGTGTGGTGGCAGGAGTTGATGGATCGGGCCGCCGCCTTCTCGCCCGCCGTGTTACGTCTCAGCAAAGCCTCGGCCGTGCTGCTGGGCGGCGGATTTGCGGTCATTGTCGTGAGTCTGCTGGCCCACGGATCCGGGGTCGATCTGGCCCATCTCGTCTCTCCGTTTTTGCATCCCCGCGATCAGGCCAACCTGCCCCTGGTTGCCCACGGCCTCCAGAGCCATTTCCCGGTCGTCATGGCCTGGCTGGCCATCCTGGCGTCTGCGCTCGGCTGGTATTTTGTGGGCTTTAAGCGGGAGCAATGGATGTGGGTGTTCGCCGCCCTGACTGTCCTCATGTCCTCCTCCCTGTATTTCACCAACGCGCTCTTCCATCCTATTTTGGCCAAAGAGCGGACCTATAAACCGTTCATGCTGGGGGCTCGCTCAACCGTGCAGGACGCACCGCTGTACTTCTATCAGAACGCCTACGACTACGGCGCGAACTTTTATGCCGACCGGCGTATTCCGTCCTACACCCAGGACTTGACCCAGCTGGCGACGAACCACGCCTCACAGCTGTATCTGCTCATGCGCGAGGAGGACTGGCAGCGCCTGCCGCCAACAGAATCGTCCCGCCTGGAGCATCTGGTCACCAGCCACGGGCGGGGACCGGATAAAAAGCATCGCCTGGCTCTGGTTGCCCTGTTGCCGACACCAGCCGACCCGCCGTCCGCCTCGGCGGACTGAGAATCCAGGTCCGTGCGCCCGCTGCCCGCCGCTCTCGGCCTCGCCTGCCTGTGCCTCAGCCTGTACGTCTGGGGGCTGGGCGACCTGCCTTTCTACACCAAGGGCCAGCCCCGGGAAGCCACCGTGGTGTGGGAGATCACGACCCACGGGGAATGGATCCTGCCCCTGCGCAACGGTCATATCATCCCCTCAAAACCGCCGCTCTTTCACTGGCTCGGCGCGCTGGCGAGCCATCTCGGGGGAGAGCCGAACGAGCTGACGATTCGCCTCCCGTCGGCCCTGCTAGCGGTGCTGGGCGTGTTGCTGACGTATTACACTGGAGTAGCCCTGTGGGGGGTCGAGGCCGGACTGCTGGCCGGGATTATTCTAGCCACCAGCTTTGAATGGTTCCGGGCCGCGACTACGGCACGGGTCGATATGACCCTGAGCTTCTTCATGGTGGCAGCGGTGTTGAGCTTTTGGTCAGGCTACCGCAACGGGCGTTTCTCCTGGACCCATGTACTCGGCTTCTACGGCCTGGCCGGCCTGGCCAGCCTGGCCAAAGGGCCGGTCGGCGGCGTGTTGCCGGGGTTGATCGTCTGCGTGTTTTTGCTGCTGCGCCGGGACATCGGCTTCCTGCGCCGCATACACCTGCTCAGCGGCGGGCTGCTGTACCTGGGTGTGGCCGGCTCATGGTATGGGCTGGCACTGTGGCAGGGCGGTGAGGCGTTTTTTGAAAAGCAGATTCTGAAAGAGAACGTCCTGCGTTTTCTTTCCAGCGGGGCGGCCGGTGCCGGACACGAGCATCCCTTCTACTACTTTCTTCCCAACCTGTTCATGGGCATGGCGCCGTGGAGTTTTTTCTTGCCGCCGCTGGTCTATTTTCTCTACCGCTCGCGCGAGCGCTGGGTCCAGCACCAGTTCCTGTTCCCGCTTGTCTGGTTTACGACCGTGTTTGTGTTCTACTCAGCTTCGAGCAGCAAACGCAGCGTGTATATCCTGCCCCTGTATCCGGCCGCGGCTCTGTTGCTCGGAGCCTGGTGGCAGGCGCTACGCCGGGGTGAGGTCGAGCTGCCGCGCGGATTCGAGCGACTTATCCAGGCGGCCGGCTATGTCAGTGCCGGTGTCATCCTCATCGCGGTGGCCGGGGTGCTGGCTGAAGCCGGCGGCCTGGACCCATTTGCCCTGATTCGTCCCCTGCTACACCCCAAGGACAGGAGTAACCTGCCGCTGTTCAGCGGAGTTGTCGCCTCCCATCCCCTGGCCTTCGGCGCATGGCTGCTGGGCGTCAGCGGAGCAATGCTCTGGCTGGTCGTGGGTTTGCGCCGCCGCGCCTGGAAGGCCGTGTTCGGAGCGCTGGCGGTCTTCACGACCAGCCTGTTCCTGCTCGTCAACCACGTCATTCAGCCGACGATTGCCGCCGCCCGGACCTACCGGCCGTTCATGCAGCGGGTTGTTTCACAGATCGGCCCACGGCCGCTGTTCTTCTATCGCTGCTTTGACAGCGGAGCGCTGTTCTATGCCGACCGGCGCATCCCGTTCTACGCACCCGCGACGACCCCGACCGAACCGTACTACGTCCTGGCCTGGGAGAAAGAATGGGAGCGCCTGGGCCAGCTTGACCGACAGGACGAGAGGCTGGCAATCAGCCCGGACGAGGTTGCCCCGCAGGTGCGACTGCGCGACATCAGCCGGGGCACCGGGCCAAAGGGCAGGAAGCGCCTGACCCTGCTTGAGGTGTCGGCCGCTCACGTCCTGCCGGCCTGGACGGACGACGAGCAGGGACGGATCAAGCGCGACGCCATGTGACGAACGGCTCACCTGCGGGTGGAGGAAGGTCAGCTTACGCTTCGCTAAGCTGATCTACAGGACTGAAGCTTTCGCTCGATTGATTTGATTCTGACAGAGGTGGCTTTCGAACCAGAATAAAAAAGGGCGGGTCCAAAGACCCGCCCTCTGGGAAGGAAACGTTGGGAGGGAACGCTAGACCAGCAGCGGCGCAATCACCAGCGCCACCACCGCCATCAGCTTGATCAGGATGTTGAGCGAGGGACCCGACGTATCCTTGAGCGGATCACCGACGGTATCACCCACCACCGCGGCTTTATGCGCCTCGCCGCCTTTTGATTCGTCCGGCACTTTCCCGTTTTCGATGGACTTTTTGGCGTTGTCCCAAGCACCGCCGGCATTCGACATGAACAAAGCCAACAGAACACCGGTGATGGTGGCACCGGCCAGCATACCGCCCAGCGCGGCCGCGCCTAAAACCAAACCCACCAGCACCGGGGCAACAACAGCGGTCAGACCGGGGACAACCATCTCTTTGAGCGCGGCGGTGGTTGAAATATCAACACACCGGGCGGCGTCAGGCCGGGCGCCTTCTTTGCCTTCCAGCAAGCCCGGAATTTCGCGGAACTGACGCCGGATCTCATCCACCATCTGACCCGCGGCTCGGCCCACAGCCGTCATGGTCAGGGCGCCGATAAAGAACGGCAGAATGCCGCCCAACAGCAGCCCAATCATGACCGTCGGCTCGGTCACCACGATCTGGAGCGGACCTAAATCGGCCGCCAGCCGGTTTTGATTCACGGCCTGGGTAAACGCGGCGAACAGCGCCAGGGCGGTCAGCGCGGCAGAGCCAATGGCAAAGCCTTTGCCAATAGCTGCGGTGGTATTGCCCAAGGCATCGAGTCCATCGGTGATCTGACGGACCTCAGGCCCGAGTTCTGCCATCTCCGAGATACCGCCCGCATTATCGGCAACCGGGCCGTAGGCATCGACAGTCATGGTGACACCGACCGTGGCCAGCATGCCGACCCCGGCAATACCAATGCCGTACAGTCCGGCAAACTGGTTGGCGATGAAGATGGCCACACAAATCGCCAGGACCGGCAACGCACAGCTCTCCAGACCGACCGCCAGACCGTTGATGATATTGGTCGCGGAACCGGTTTTGCTGGCCTCGGCAATCCGCTCAACCGGTCCGGCTGAGGTGTAATATTCGGTGATCAGGCCGATGCCAATGCCGACCAGACAGCCGGCGGCCAAGGCCCAGAACACTCCGGTGCTAACCGGGGAAGCCGCGATCAGCAGGTAGGCGCCGACAAGAAAGACGCCGGCTGCAATAAAGGTAGAGTAGCGCAGGGCCGATTGGGGACCAATCTGCTTCAGCACCCGCATCGAGGCAATACCCAGAAAGGAAGACAGCAGTCCAAGCGCGGCCATGCTGAGCGGCAAGGCCATCAGGGCGCCGATGAGGAGACCCCGGTCTGCGTCTGCCGGCACTGCCCCGCCTGAGTTCAGGACTGCCAGCAAGGCGTTCTGAGCGGTCGCCCCAATGGCAATAGTCGCAATGATAGACCCGACGTAAGACTCAAAAATATCCGCTCCCATACCGGCCACATCACCGACGTTATCACCCACGTTATCGGCAATGACGCCCGGGTTACGCGGGTCATCCTCGGGGATGCCGGCTTCAACTTTTCCAACCAGATCACTGCCGACGTCGGCCGCTTTGGTATAGATCCCGCCGCCGACCCGGGCAAACAGGGCAATCGAGCTGGCACCCATGGCAAAACCACTGATGTAGCGCGAGGTCGCGGGATCGGAGAACACACCCAGGAAAATACCGACACCCAGCAGCCCCAGGCTGGCCACCGCCAAACCCATCACCGCACCACCGTCAAAGGCGGTCAACAGGGCTGCGGCCTGGCCTTCTGAACGGGCCGCCTCAGACGTGCGCACGTTGGCCTTGGTGGCAGACTGCATACCAAACAGTCCGGCCATGACAGAAAATATCGCCCCGGTCAGAAAGGCGACCCCGGTTTGCCAGGCAACGGCCCACACCAGCAGCAGAAAAACCACCACCACAAAGATACTCAGGATCTGGTACTCGCGCTTGAGGAAGGCCATGGCGCCTTCGTGGATATAGCCCGCAATCTCCCGCATCCGCTCAGTCCCGTCCGGACGACTGGCGACCGAGCGGTAGATCAGAAACGCGACTACCAGACCGATAATGCCTAAAGCAGGCGAGACGTTAGCAAGCATGCCCATCGATAATTCCCTCCCTATAGCGGCCCTCTCCTGGGTGTAAAACGTACGGATAACCGGGTGAACTCAACTCCTTAGGTGCATCGCCGGAAGATAAACGCTTCCGGGTCAAGAGTAAAGGGGCGGGAGCAAAAGCCCGGCGGCTCAAGCCGGCTCGACCTACGCAATAATCGGTATGAATTCGGGCTTCGGAAAGCCTCTAAGAGAGGACGTGGTCAGTGCCCGTACCTCACTCACGCCCGAGCTGGTCTATCGACCGTATCGGCGGCGGTTCCCAGGCACCGATGCCGGGCGGCCGGGTGTGGCTCGGGGAGGCGAACCCGGCCACTGCCGTAGAGTTTTTCGCGTAATGTCCCGGGTGCATAGTCCTTTTGCATGCGGCCACGCTGGTGGAGCACGGGAACCACCCCGTCGATAAACTCTGCAAACGAGCCGGGGGTCGTGGTGTAGGCCAGGTTGAACCCATCAACTCCGGCCGCGATCCAGTCCTCAAGCTGATCGGCGATGTGTTCCGGCGTCCCGACCAGCACCGGCCCGGCCCCACCGATGCCAACGTAGCGGGCCAGGTCGCGCATGGTCCATTTCCGGCTCGGGTCGCCCTCGGTAAAGCTGTGGACGAGCGTGCGGATGGCGTTGGTCTCGATGTATTCCAGCGGCTGGTCCGGCTCAAACTGCCCGAAGTCAATGCCACTCCAGCCGCTGAGCAGGGCCAGCCCGCCATCGTAGCGACACTGCTCAAAATATTCCTCATACTTGCGCTTCGCCGCAGCTTCCGTGTCGCCGGTGATGACTTTCAGATAGGCAAAACACAGGATGTCCTCGGGATTTCGGCCCTGCTGGCGCGCAATCCGACGAATGTCCCGGATATACTGCCCATCGACCTCGGGCTTTGAGCCGAGCACGAACACACACTCGGCGTGGCGGGCGGCAAACTCGCGCCCACGTGGCGACGCCCCGGCCTGGAAGAGCACTGGCGTCCGTTGGGGAGAGGGTTCGGACAGGTGGCAGCCGTGGACCTGGTAGTACCGGCCGTCGTGGCTGACATCGTGCACCTTGGCCGGGTCGGCGTAGATCCCACGCGCCCGGTCTTTGACGACCGCACCGTCCTCCCAGCTCGTCTCCCACAGCTTGTAACACACGTCGCAGTACTCATCGGCGATGGCGTAACGTTCGTCATGATCCGGCAAGCCGGTCTGGCCATAGTTGCGGGCCGCGCTTTCAAGGTAGGAGGTCACGATATTCCAGGCCACCCGCCCCTTGGTCAGATGGTCGAGGGTCGAAACGAGCCGGGCAAAGGTGAACGGCGGGTATTGGAGTATGGAACTGGTGAAACCAAAGCCCAGATGCTGGGTCGCGTGCGCCATAGCGGGGATGAGCAGCATGGGATCATTGACCGGGATCTGGGCAGCTTCAGACACGGCCGCCTCCCGGTTGCCGCGAAACACATCGTACACGCCGACCACATCGGCCAGGAACAACGCATCGAACCTCCCGCGTTCCAGCAGCTGGGCCAGTTCCACCCACTGGTTGAGGTCGGTGTAATTGACCATATTGTCATCTTCGCGGACCCACAGCCCTGGCGACTGGTGCACGACACAGTTCATGTGAAAGGCGTTGAAGTAGATGCGCTTGTTCATGCGGATGCTCCTGGCGGAACGGAGGCCCTCCCGCTGCCGCTGGCTCGGATTTTGGCTCTGTCTACCAAAGCCCCGGGTGCTTCACAATGGAAAATGAGGTTCTTCCCTTCCCTGCCTGTATCCGCGAAGAGTCGTCTTGATGCACTGGAGGAAAATGCCACAATAGGCACCACCTGCAGGAAAGGACATTTCGCCCATGCCTATCCCGAACTGGATTCGAGAACTCTTTCAGACCATTGACACCAATGACCCGGCCGGTTTTGCCTCGTTTTTGACTCCGGACGCAAGTTTTGTGTTTGCCAACGCCGAGCCGGTCAGAGGCAAGGACGCGGCACGCGAGGCGGTCGCCGGCTTTTTAGCCAGCATCAAGGCGATCCGGCACGAGGTGTTCGATGCCTGGCAGCAGCCCGACGCGGTCGTCTGCCACGGCCGGGTGACCTACACCCGGCATGACAGCAGCCAACTCAGCGTGCCGTTCGCGAATGTCTTCAAGATGCGCGACGGACTGATTCGAGACTACCTGATCTATGTTGATGCCTCGGAGCTGTACAAGACGGCCTGAAGCTTCACTGCCTGGAGTGAGCCGGTCGTCCACCCCAGGCGTCAGGATAGATGGCCTACATCACCACCACGCTACGCGCCACCTCGCCCTTTTCCAGGGCATCCATGGCCTCGTTAATCTCGCCGAGGGCATAGGTTCTGGTCACCAGCTCATCCAGCTTGATGCGCTTGTTCATGTACAGCTCAATCAGCCGCGGCATGTCCACCCGGGGCCGGGTCGAACCGTACAGCGAGCCTTTGATGGATTTCTCGGTCAGCAGGCTCGAGGCCGGAATGGTGACCGTATCTTCACGCGAGGGGGCGCCAACCACGACGGTCATGCCGCCCTGGCGGGTACACGCATAAGCCTGCTCAATCGTCTTGCCCAGACCGATGACCTCAAACGCATAGTCCGCCCCGCGGCCCTCGGTCAGCCCCCGGACCGTCCTGACCAACTCCTCCCGGCCGGGATTGATCGTGTGGGTGGCGCCGAACTCTTTGGCAAACTCGAGTTTGTTGTCCATCAGATCAACGGCGATGACGGTGCTGGCCCCGGCCAGCACACAGCCCTGAATCGTGTTCAGGCCGACCCCGCCACAGCCGATGACGACCGTGCTGCTGCCGGGCTGGACCTTGGCCGTGTTGGTGGCCGCTCCCAGGCCGGTCATCACCCCGCAGCCGACCAGGCAGGCCTTGTCCAGGGGCACGTTATCGGGGATGGGAATACACGCCGTCTGATCGACCACGGCGTACTCGGCAAAACTCGACAGCCCGGCCATGTGGTGAATAGCCTTGCCGTTTTTCTTCAGACGACACGTCCCGTCCAGCAGCGTGCCCTTGCCCATGGTCATGCGCATGTTGGTGCACAGGACCGGACTGCCGATTGAGCAGTAGTAGCAGCGGCCGCAGTACGGCGCGAATGACAGCACCACGTGATCGCCGGCCTTGACCAGACTGACCCCGGGTCCGACCTCCTCGACCACACCGGCTCCCTCATGCCCCAGCACCACCGGCAGGGGCGAACGCAGCACCCCGTGGATGACCGAATAGTCGCTGTGACACACACCGTTGGCCGCGATTTTGACCCGAACCTCGCCGGCCTTGGGACTGTCCAGATCGACGTCCTCAACCTGGACCGGGGCGTTCAGTTCGTATAAGACAGCTGCTTTCATAACTCTCCTCCATTCTTCAGAAATTCACTTCTCAGGACCTGCTCGGATGCGCTATGGGGGTCCAGCCTGCCCGCTCCGACTTCCTCGAACAGGCGGGCCAGGGCCGGATCAAGCTCAAGCTGGTCGGTCAGGCGGCGACGGACTGCGTACTCGACCCGGGCCAGCAATTCCTCCTGGCGGCGGGTCGTCCGGCGTTGTTCCAGTTCGCCGCCGTCGGTCAGAAACTGGTGGTGCGACTCCATGGCTTCGAACAGTTCCGGCAGGCCGACATTGTTGATCGCCTGGGTGGCCAGGACGGGAATTTTCCACTGCGGCGCAGCGACCTGGCCGGCGGGCCGGTTGCTGTACTTGAGTTCCAGCATCAGGCTCAGGTCGGTCATCATCCGCTGCGCCCCGTCGCGGTCAGCCTTGTTGACCACAAAGATATCGGCGATTTCCATCAGCCCGGCCTTCATGACCTGTACGCTGTCGCCGGCCTCGGGCACCAGGGTGACAATCACCGTATCGGTCGCCCGCATCACGTCGAGTTCGGTCTGGCCGACCCCGACCGTCTCGACCAGCACGTAGTCGCACCGGAAGGCGTCGAGCAGTTTCATCACGTCCAGCGTAGCCCGGGCCAGGCCGCCGTGGCTGCCACGGGTGGCCATGCTGCGGATAAACACGCCCTTGTCCAGATAGTGCTGGCCCATACGGATACGGTCGCCCAGCAGCGCCCCCCCGGAAAAGGGGCTCGACGGGTCAATGGCCACCACCCCGACCGTCTTGTGGGCGGCGCGCATCAGCGTGGTCAAGCCGTCGACCAGGCTGGATTTGCCGGCGCCCGGCGGGCCGGTCACCCCGATGGTGAAGGCGTGACCGAGCTGTGGGGCGATGGCCTCAAGAATGGGGCCCACCTCGCGGCTCTCGCGCTCGACCAGGGTCATCAGTCGGGCCAGAGCAACGGCGCTGCCGGAGCCCATGTTTTCGAGCAGTTGACTGAGGGTCTGTCGTGCCATGAGTGAAGCTCTATCTCCTTGTCAGTATCGGCTTGGCAATGTGGCTCATCCTCATGTTCCTCATACAACGGCCAGGATGATCCACACCTCTTACCAGACCCGCCGCCTTTCTTTAAGACAGGCCGGGCGGCTTGGCCCGGCGGTGTGCGCTCTGCTATGTTGCGCACTGTAGCACGGGGGAGAAAGAGCATGGAATGGGATACAGTGCGTTTTGAGACGGCCGAACACGACGAACGGGTCGGCTTCCTGGTGCTCGACCGCCCGGCCGTCCTCAACGCCGTCAACGACCAACTCATCGCCGACTTCAAACAGGCGTGTGACGTGCTGCGCCACGCTCCGGGCCTGCGCGTCGTCGTCCTCAAAGCCGAGGGCCGCGGCTTTTGTTCGGGCATGGACCTGATGGCCGCCGCCCACAGACCCCATGACAGTGAGACGCTGGCGGCGGTGTGGGCGCCCTGGGGCCAGGCGCTGGATACGCTTGAGCAGCTCGATCAGCTGACCATTGCGGCCATCCACGGACCGTGCCTGGGGGCCGGCATGGAGCTGGTTCTGGCCTGTGATTTCCGGATTGCGACGACCTCGGCCTTTTTTGGCCTGCCCCAGATTTTATACGGCACCCCGCCGGATGTCGGTCAGAATTATCGTCTGCCCCAGCTGATCGGGCTGTCCAAAGCCAAAGAAATCATGCTCCTGGGTCAGCGTTTCAGCGCCGCCGAGGCAGAACGCTGGGGCTTGGTCACGCGGCTGGTTGAGCCCGGCGACCTTGGGGCCGAAACGGACGCGCTGGTCGAGCGCTGTCTCCAGCTGGGCGGCAAGGCCGCAGCCGGGGCCAAGCACCTCTTGCACCGAACCTGGGAGCTGGACAACCAAGCCTTGGCCGCCGCGATTCATCAGGCGCGGACGGCCGCGCTGGAAGACGGAGAATTCGCCGCCTCCCTGGAGGTCTATCGTGACCGCCGTAAACCCCAGGTCTAAGGGGCGCCGCCGAGAAAAGAGGAGCACCATGCCCGATACAGACAAGAATCAGCCACCAATCTGGCGGGAAATGGCAAGCGAGGATGAGTTATAGTAATTATGAAAAGGCAGTGCTCAATACCTTGTGGACCTGGGCCGACCAGCACCATCGAGGCGATCTCGACGGCGGCAAGCGGCAAAGGCGTCCACCAGTTCTCGCAAGCGGGTTCGCATTGAACAACGTCCTGGTTCTTCCGAATGGATCGAAAGCCGATAATATTCGCGCCGCCATCCCCCGAAACCAGCGGCACCGGTGGTTTCGCAGCCTGAAAAGCTCCCAAGCCTTGACGCAAAGCGTTTTCGGAGCGATCCGAGCCTTCGACCGCCTTGATCTGCTCCAGAACGTGTCCGCCGAGTGCGGACGACCGGCTTTCTTCGATAACCATCAGGGCTGGACGCTCGACTTCGAGCACGAGGTCCGCTGCTTAAAGGAGCCGAGACCGACCAGCGTTGACGTGCTGCTAAGCGGGCCAAACGGGCGAGTCGCCATCGAGTGCAAGTTCATGGAGCGCGACTTCGGGACCTGCTCGCGCCCGCGCTTGTCTCCTAACGACGATCAATACTGTGACGGTAGCTATCAAGTCCTACGTCCACGCCAACGCCGTAGTCGTTGCTCACTAACGGAAAGTCGGTATCCGCTACTGGGACCATCTGCCCTCTCTGTTCCACTGGCCGGCCGACCGCGATCATGTTCCGTGTCCGTTCAGATGCGTCTACCAACTGGCGCGGAATGCGCTTGCCGCCAGCCTCACGCCAGCGGGCAAACTCAATTGCAGAGGGCACGTGCTTGTCGTTTACGATGCCCGCAACCCTAAGTTCCAGGCCGGAGGCAAGGCCGAAAAGCAATGGGCTCTAGCAATCGCGGCGTGTCGCGTGTCAGGGCTTTTACGCCGCCTGAGTTGGCAACGCTTATTGGCCGCTATCGCTCCAGCATCTGAACTGGCGTATCTCGTTGATGGCCTGAGAGAGAAGTACGGTCTGGAGCCATAGCCCGCCGTAGAAGATCCCGCCGTGCCTACGAGACCGTCGCTCGCTCGTTCGGGAACCCGCCCCAAACGCCTGAGCGCGCTCGCAAATGAGTGCCTGAGTGAGAATGGGATGAAAGTAGGGCAGGAGCAGAGACACCGTTATCCACCAGGTGCGACCGTTTTTAGAACAACCCCATCTTGATCAGTTATGACAGCGCAAGAATCGCCTTCATATTTTCCCCCTTAAGCGGAGGCATCGACCTATAAGGCACTCACTCGCTTCGCTCTGCGAGAAAACGCTTCAGAGCCCCCGCTCGCGGCTCTACAACTTTCAGCGGCCGCCGCTGACTCGGACGAACGAGAACCCCGCGCTGTTCGAGTTCTTCGAGTCGCTCCTCAACCGTTGCCGGTTTCTGCTGGATAGAGCGAATCTCGGCCACAGGTTTCCCACGATAAGAAATCGTGACCGTTTTCCCCTGACGCACCTGCCGCAGGAGTTCCGAGAACCGCGCCTTGGCTTCATGGGTGGAATATATGTTCTGCATGAGCGCGATATAATGAGCCAGGCAGGCCGAGACAAGACTGGTCGCTATTTGCTCCCGCCCAAAGCCTGGCTCAGGGCTTGGCGGTAGGGATGGGTGTCCATGTAGATCCGCAGGATTTTGAACTTGCCGCTCTCATCGAAGGTCCAGAAATTGAGGTTGTTCATCTCAAGCGGGGTGCCGTCCGGGGTCTTGCCGACCAGGCGCAGGGGCGCGACAAGCTTGTTGCCCTCAATCACGATATCGGTCGGACCGGCGTGGTAATCTACCAGACTTGAAACAAGCTTCTGATAAAAAGACCGCAATGCCGCCTTGCCCCGAATGCCCTCTTCGCCGGTCATCGGGTTGATCAGTTGCGCATCGTCGGCGAATAAGGCCAGAATTCTCTCGACATCGCCCTTGGTCACATTCGCGAAATAGGTACGGGCGGCGTCTTCCATGTGCTGCTCAGCTGGACTGCGTGGCATGTTTGCCTCCTTAGTAATAGCTACGCCAATCGCGTCACTCAGGCGTTACTCCCCTGCATATACTCCCGCAGGCAGCGGGCGGTGTACGACTGCCGGCTCTGGCGCATGACATCCTGGGGCGGGCCGCAGGCCACCACCCGGCCCCCCTCCAGGCCACCCTCTGGGCCGAGATCAACAATGTAGTCGGCCTCTTTAATGATATCGAGGTTATGCTCGATGGTGACGACCGTATTGCCCTTGTCCACCAGACGGTGCAGGGTCGCGATCAGCTTCTCAATATCGGCGAAGTGCAGCCCCGTGGTGGGCTCGTCCAGGACGTACAGGGTCTTGCCCCGGGACTCCTTGGCCAGCTCGTAGGCCAATTTAATGCGCTGGGCCTCACCGCCGGACAGGGTGTTGCTGGCCTGGCCCAGGGTGATATAGCCCATGCCGATATCGTTCAGCAGGCGCAGCGGGCGGGCGATCTTTGGCACCCCCAGAAAAAACGTGGCCGCCTCCTCAATGGTCAGGCCTAGAACATCGGCGATATTCTTGCCGTTATAGGCGATCTCCAGCGTCTCCTCGTTATAGCGCCGCCCGCCACACACCTCGCAGTCCACATACACATCGGGCAGAAAGCTCATCTCCATCTTCAGCCGCCCCTGGCCGGCGCAGGCCTCACACCGCCCGCCCTTGACGTTGAACGAAAACCGCCCCGGCTTATAGCCCCGCAGACGCGACTCGGGCAGCATCGAGAACAGCTTGCGGACCTCGTCCCACAGCCCGACATACGAGGCCGGCACGGAGCGCGGCGTTTTTCCGATCGGCGTCTGATCCACCTCAACCACCCGCTCGATGGGCTCAGCCCCCTCAATCCGATCATGCACACCCGTCTTGCCAACAAAGCGACCCAGCTGTTTTCTGAGACCCTTGACCAGCACTTCCTGGACCAGCGAGCTTTTGCCCGAGCCCGACACGCCCGTCAGACACACCCAGGTGCCGATCGGCAGCTCGACGTCGATATTCTTCAGGTTGTGCTCGCGCGCGCCGCGAATGGACAGCCGCGGCCGGCCATCCAGCGAGCGGACCGGACCGAGCCGGGGGTGGGCGACGTGCAAAAACTGTCCGGTCAGCGACTCGGGGTTGTGGCGCAAGTCGCCCGGAGCGCCGATTGCCACCACTTTGCCGCCGTGCGTACCTGCCCCCGGTCCGAGGTCGATCACCACATCGGCACTGGCAATCGTCTGCTCGTCGTGCTCGACCACCAGCACGGTATTGCCCCGTTCCTGGAGGCCGCGCAGGGTCGTCAGCAGGCGGGCGTTGTCGCGCGGATGGAGACCGATGGTGGGCTCATCCAGGATGTAGCACACCCCGCGCAGATTCGAGCCGAGCTGGGCGGCCAGACGAATGCGCTGGGCCTCACCGCCGGACAGGGTATCGGCACGGCGATCCAGGGCCAGGTAGGACAGGCCGACCTCCATCAGGAAGGACAGACGCGGGACGATCTCTTTGAGGATCGGCTCGCCAATCAGCCGCTCCCGACCGCTCAGGGACAGCTCGGACATATGCCGCAGGCAGTCGGCAACCGACATCTGCATCAGCTGCCAGATGGTCTTGTCCTCGATCTGAACCGCCCGGGCCCGGGCGTTGAGCCGGGCGCCGTCGCAGCTCGGGCACGGCGCCTGACTCAGAAACTGCGACAGAGACAGGCCCGCCCCCTTCTCGTCGCCCTCGGCCAGAGCCTTGTCCAGGATATCGACCACGCCCCGCAGCCCCTTGTCATTGCCGTGAAAGACGAGCCGGCGCTGTCTGGCGGTCAGCTGGCCGAAGGGTTTATCGAGCGGAACGCGGTGTTTTTTCAGGCCGCGCAGCAGGCGCGCCTGCTCCCGCTTCAGGCCGGCTTCAGTCAGCGGCAGGAGGGCGTCCTGGCGCAGGGATTTGTCCGGGTCGGGGACCAGCAGCTGGGGGTCGAATTCCCATCGAAACCCCTGGCCGCTGCACTCGGGACACGCCCCCTGGCGGCTGTTGAACGAAAACATCCGCGGGTCAAGCTCGGCATAGCCCAGGCCGCACGCCACACAGAACAATTTTTCGCTGTAGATACGCTCTGTCTCGGCGCCCAGGATGTGGACCGCGCCATTGCCCATCCGCAGCGCGTCCTGGAGCAGGCCGTCAAGCTGCTGGCTCGTCCGGTCAACCGTGACCTGCCCGACCACGATCTCAATATCGTGCTCCTTAAAGCGGGCCAAGCTCATGTCCGGCGTAATTTCGACGATCCGGCCGTCAATGCGCGCCCGGATGAAACCCAGCTTGCGCGCGCCGGCCAGCACGTCTTTATGAAACCCCTTGCGGCCGCGCACGACCGGAGCCAGGACGCTGAACTCCTGGTCGCTGAAGTCGGTTTGCACCAGCCCAAGAATGCGGCTGCGGCTCTGAGCCGACAGCGGCTGGCCGCAGGTCACACAGTGCTGCACGCCGATCTTGGCGTATAACAGCCGCAGATAGTGCGAGACTTCGGTCACCGTGGCCACCGTCGAGTTCCGCCCGCCCCGGCTCATGCGCTGTTCAATGGCGACCGTCGGCGGAATACCCGTCAACAGATCGACATTCGGTTTGGCCAGGACCTTGATGAACTGGCGGGAATAGGCCGACAGGCTGTCAATATAGCGGCGCTGGCCCTCGGCATACACAATGTCAAACACCAGCGTGGACTTGCCCGACCCGGACAGCCCGGTGACCACGATCATCTCATCCCGAGGAATATCGAGAGAGACATCCTGCAGATTATGCTCCTTGGCGCCCACCACACAGATCGCCGTATTGGCGCTTGCGGATTTCTTTGGTTTTAATCTTTGCCCTTTACCCTTTGCCTTTTGCCTTTTGCCTTTTGCCTTGTCTCCCCGCTTCGCCTCTCGCAACACCCGCGCCAGATAGCGCCCGGTATGCGAGCGCCTGACCCGCGCCACCGCCTCCGGCGTCCCCTGGGCCACCACCTCGCCGCCCCCGTCGCCGCCCTCCGGACCGAGGTCGATGACCTGATCGGCGCACTTGATCACATCCAGATTATGTTCGACGATGAGGACCGAGTGGCCCCGCTCGACCAGGCTGTCGAAGGCTGTCAGCAGCTTCTGGATATCGGCGAAATGCAGACCCGTCGTAGGCTCGTCAAAGATAAACAGGGTCTTGCCCGGCCGGTCGGTGTGGGTCTTTTCACGGCCGATATGGGCGGCCAGCTTCAGACGCTGGGCTTCGCCGCCGGACAGAGTCGTCAGGGACTGGCCCAGGCGGACGTAGTCCAGACCGACGGCCGCCAGCGAAGACAGGCGTCGCTGCAACTCGGCCTTGCCGGCAAAGAACGCCAAAGCCTCGCTGACCGTCATGGCCATGATGTCGGTCAGGTTCTTGCCCTGATAGCGGACCTCCAAGACCTCGGCACGAAAGCGCCGCCCCTGGCACTCGGGACACGGCACGTAGACATCGGACAGGAACTGCATCTCGACCTTTTCAAAACCCTCGCCCTTACACGTCTCGCACCGGCCGCCCTCGACATTGAAGGAAAAGGTGCCGGTCGTGTAGCCGCGCAGCCTGGCCAGCTCGGTGTCGGCCAGCAGCCGCCGCAGCGAATCGAAGGCCCGCGTGTAGGTCAGCAGATTGGCCCGCGGCGTTGTCCCGATCTGGCTCTGATTGACGAAAATCACATCGGCCAGGTGCTCGGTGCCGACAATGTCCTGGCACGGGCCGGGAATGCCGACCGACTCGCCCCAGCGCTTTTTCAGCCCCCGGTACAGCACGTCTTCAATCAGGGTGGACTTGCCCGAGCCCGACACCCCGGTCAGACACACCATGCAGCCCAGCGGAATCTCGACATCGATGTGCTTCAGATTATGCGCGCTGGCCTTGAGGAGGGTCAGCGTGTGGCCGGGCTGGGCCGCCCGGCGCTGGGCCGGCAGCGGGATGCGCTGACGCTGGGACAGATACTGGCCGGTCAGCGAGTGCGGGTCGGCCAGGATATCTTCATACGGACCGGAGAAGACGAGCTGGCCGCCCTGCTCGCCGGCCAGCGGCCCCAGGTCGAGGATATGATCGGCCTCCTTGATGATCTCCGGGTCGTGCTCGACCACCACCACCGTGTTGCCGTTGTCGCGCAGGTTTTGCAGGATGCGGACCAGTCGGTTGCTGTCGCGCGGGTGCAGGCCGATTGAGGGCTCGTCCAGAATATACAAGGTGTTGACCAGGGCCGAGCCCAGGGCGGTGGTCAGATCGACCCGCTCCAGCTCCCCGCCGGACAGGGTCCGGGACTGCCGGTCCAGGGTCAGGTATTCAACGCCGACCTCGACCAGATAGCGCAGCCGCTTACGGATCTCGTCCAGGATGAGCTGGGCGACCTGATCCTGAAAGGCCGACAGCTGCAAGCCCTCAAAGAACGCCGAGCACACGCCCACACTCAGCAGGTTGATCTCGGCCAGGGTCTTGCCCCCGACCCGGTACAGCAGGGACTCGGGTTTGAGGCGGGCGCCATGACACGCGTCGCACGAGAAATAGCCCCGGTAGCGGGCCAGGAATACCCGGACGTGCATCTTATAGGTCTTGGTCTCCAACCACTGAAACCAGCCCCGCACCCCGTAATACTCGCCGTCGCCGTCCAGAATCAGCCCCTGCTGCTCGGCGCTGAGGTCTCGCCACGGGACGCTGGTCGCAATACCCCGCTGTTTGCAGAACGCAAACAGCTCGCGCCGCTCCCACTGGGCGGCTTTAATCCGCCACGGTTTGACGGCGCCGTCCTTGAGCGACAGACCGGGGTCGGGGACGACCAGCTCCAGGTCAAGATCGATCGTGCGGCCAAAGCCCTTGCACTTCTCGCACGCGCCCAGCGGGCTGTTGAACGAGAACAGGTTGGGGACCGGCTCCTTGTACACGATCTGACACGCCGCGCACTCCAGCCGGTTGGAAAAGGCCTGCTCGGCCTGCTCGGCGTCGGGAAAGACGAGGCTCAGCCGCCCCTTGCCGTACTGAAACGCCTGCTCCAGGGAATCGTGGGTGCGTTTTTTGTGGCGCGGGCCGACGCGCAGGCGATCCACCACCACGCTGCACTGTTCCTGACCGACCAGGCCCTCGGGCCGGGCGTCCAACTCCTGGATGTCAACAAGCGTGCCGGCCACCAGCAGACGGAAGAAGCCGGCCCGGACCAGACCGTCCCGGATGTCGCTCCAGGCCAGGCTGTCCGGGACGGCGACACTGAAAGTGACATAGAACCGCGTGCCCTCGGGCTGCTGCTCGGACAGCTTTCTGAACACCGACTCGGCCGAGTCGCGCTCGACCGGCTGGCCGCACTGGCGACACGACAAGACCCCGATCTTGGCAAACAAGAGCTTGAGGTGGTCGTGCAGCTCGGTCATCGTGCCGACGGTCGAACGCGAGGTGCGGACCGGGCGGTTCTGGTCAATGGCGATGGCCGGCAGGATGCCCTCAATTTTGTCAACCTGGGGCTTATCCATACGGTCCAGGAATTGACGGGCGTAGGCCGAAAAGCTCTCGACATAGCGGCGTTGGCCCTCGGCGTACAAGATGTCGAAGGCCAGGCTCGACTTGCCCGAGCCGCTCACCCCGGTGACGACCGTCAGCTGGTTCAGGGGAATGTCGATGTCCAGGTTTTTGAGATTGTTCTGGCGCGCGCCGCTGATGGCAATGCTGCTGCGACGGATCCCGTTAGTCTTCACCCCCACCTCCCACAAAGAAGTGCTCAGCGGTCTGCTATCAGCTTTCAGCTTGTGAGGTAAGCCGGGTCGCAGCGGCCAGGCCGGCTCGGCAAAAACGCCCCGCCTGCTGAGCCGGCAGCCCGGCTGTGCTAGGATGGCCGACGCGCGACCCGGACGGGTACGAGGTCTTATCCGGTGTCCGTACCAGGAGGACGAGCATGGTGACTGAGCTGTGGTTTGAGATGACGTTTATCCTGGGCCTGATTCTCGTCAACGGCTTTTTTTCGGGCTCAGAAATCGCGGTCGTTTCGGTTCGACGCAGCCGGGTCGACCAGCTGGCCGAGGAGGGCGGTCGCAGAGCCCGAACCCTGGGCCGCCTCAGAGACGACCCCGACCGTTTCCTGGCGACCGTACAGATCGGGATCACGCTGGTCAGCTCGCTGGCCTCGGCAATCGGGGGCGTCTCGGCCGTCTCCTATCTGGCCCCGCTGTACGCCCGGAGTTCGCTGCCCTTTGTGACCGAGTCGAGCCAAGCCCTGGCCGTCGTCACGGTAGTGGTCATTATTTCCTATCTGTCGCTGGTGTTGGGCGAGCTGGTGCCAAAATCCCTGGCCCTGCGTTACTCCGAGCCGACCGCCCTGTGGGTCGCCCAGCCCTTGGACTTTTTCTCGCGGCTGTTTACGGCCGGGGTCAGGCTGCTGACCGCTTCGACCAACGGGCTACTGTACCTGACCGGCACCGGGACCAAGGCGCCCGAGGCCATCGTGTCTGAGGATGAGGTCAAGTACATCATCCGCGAAGGCGCGCAAAAAGGCGTCTTCGATGCCACCGAGCAGAAGTTCATCCAGAGCGTGTTCGATTTCGCCGACACCTCGGTCCGCGAGGTGATGACCCCCCGGACCGAAATCCAGGCGCTGAGCGTGGACACGTCTCCCCAGCCTGCCCTGCAAGCCATGATTGAGAGCAGCTTCTCACGGATGCCGATCTTTGAGGACGACCTCGACCACATTGTGGGCGTGGTCCACCTCAAAGAACTGCTGCGCGGCCGGGAACAGCCCTCCACCTCGCTGGAGGGCTTTGTCCAGCCGACCTACTTCGTGCCCGATTCCATGCAGATCAGCCACCTGCTGCGCGAGCTTCAGCTCCGTCGCACCCAGCTGGCCGTTGTCGTCAACGAGTTTGGGACGGTGGTCGGCATCGCTACCATCGAGGATCTGCTGGAAGAGATTGTCGGCGAGATTCAGGACGAGTTTGATGTCGATGAAGAGCTGCCGATCCAGGACATCGGACCCCAGATGTGGCTGATTGCCGGCGGGGTAACGCTAGCCGACTTGCAGGACAGCCCCGGCCTGCCGGTCGAGGAGACGAACGACTATCGGACCCTGGCCGGCCTGCTGTTGGCCCGCCTTGAGCGCATCCCCAAGGGCGGAGAAATCGTCCACCACCAGGGCTATCGGATGACGATCGTGAACATGGACGGGCGACGGATTGACAAGATCAAGGTCGAAAAACTGCCGGACAGAACGGCTGAGACCGCGTCCGCAGGCAGGCCGAGCGGCAGGTCGGGAAGCCAGTGAGTCCTGCCCAGGCCACATGGGGATGAGTCGGCGCTGCAAGCTGTGCCGCTTGGCAGGAGACTGAGAGAGGCTATGGATTTCAGCACGATTGGTACTCTTGCCGAGGTCGTGAGCCCAAAGAACACTTCTACTGTCAGTACAGGCAGGGCGCCCTGGATCAGGAACAGTGGGGGCGCTGGTGCGAGACCCTGCGGGTGTACCTTGCCCAGCCGGGCATCCGGGAATGGTTTGAGACGACCCCCCAACAGTTCACGGCGAGCTTTTCCGCCTTTTTGGACGCCGAATTCAAAAGATCACACGCCACCTGAGCGAGTGCCGGGGCGTTGCGTCCAGGCTGCTCCGAGTCTTCTCGTCACTCCCCCGTTTCTTCGTCAATACATCGGCGCCCACTCTTTTGGTCCAGCGGTTGACCGCTGCCCGGCTTTCGGATTATGACAACAGCTGTCGTTGTTCCACACACCACGAAGGAGGGCGCGCATATGGCCGCAGAAATCGGCAAGGACAAATTACTCGAGATGTATCGCACCATGCAGACCATTCGCCAGTTCGAGGAGCGGCTGCGCGATATCTTCAAGGAGGGCAAAATCCCGGGCTTCGTGCACGTCTCGATCGGGGAAGAAGCCTCGGCCACCGGCGCGTGCGCCGCGCTGACTGACAGAGACTACATCACCAGCACCCATCGGGGTCACGGCCACCTCATCGCCAAGGGCGGCAAGATCAGCCCCATGATGGCCGAGATCTACGGCAAGAGCACCGGCTACTGCAAGGGCAAGGGCGGCTCCATGCATATTGCCGATTTTGATATCGGCATCCTGGGCGCCAACGGCATTGTCGGCGCCGGCCTGCCGATTGCCACCGGCGCGGGTCTGGCCGCCCAGGTTCGGGGCAGCGATGAGGTCGCGGTGTGTTTCTTTGGCGACGGCGCCTCAAACGAGGGCACCTTCCACGAATCGCTCAACATCGCCTCGGCCTGGAAACTCCCGGTCATCTACGTGTGTGAGAACAACCTGTACGGCGAATTCACCGCCGGCAGTGATGTCACCTCGGTCAAAGACATTGCCGACCGGGCCAGAGGCCACGACATGCCCGGCGTGGTGGTCAACGGCAACGATGTGGTCGAGGTCTACGAGACGACCAACCAGGCGGTCGAACGCGCCCGCCGGGGCGACGGCCCGACCCTGATTGAGTGCAAGACCTATCGCTGGGAAGGCCATGTGGTGGGGGAAGAAGCCTTCATGGGCGACAAGAGCTACCGCCCCAAGGACGAGATCGAAGAGTGGAAAAAACGCTGTCCGCTCATCACCTTCGAGCAACGCTTTGTGCCGGCCGGGGTGGTCAGTCAGGCCGACATTGACGCGGTCAAGGCCGAGGTCGCCGGCGTCATCGACGAGGCGGTCACGTTTGCCGAGGACAGCCCGCTGCCAGAGCCGGCGGAAGCTCTCGACGATATGTTCTCAGCCGCCTGAGTTTAGCCCCAGCCACGGGCTCAGCGCCTTTCAAGGAGACACACTATGCCGACTGTTTCATTTATCCAAGCCATTAACTCAGCCCTGGCCGAAGAACTCAGGCACGACCCGCGCACCTTTCTGATGGGGCTCGACGTGTGGGTCGGGGCGTTTGGCGCGACCGGCGGCCTGACCGACGAATTCGGCCCCGGGCGCATCCGTAACGCGCCGATTTCGGAGGCTGGCTATGCCGGGGCCGGGGTCGGTGCGGCCATGGCCGGGATGCGGCCGATTGTCGAAATTGAATTCGCCAGCTTTTTCTACTGCTGCTGGGACCAGGTGTGTAATCAGGCGGCCAAGCTGCGCTACATGTCGGGCGGCCAGGCCGACATTCCGATTACCTTTCGGACGGTGTACGGCGCGCTCGGCTCGGCTGCGGCCCAGCACTCAGAGACCGTCTATGCCCAGTTCATGAGCGTGCCGGGCCTGAAAATCGTCGCCCCGTCCGACCCCTACGACATGAAGGGGCTGCTCAAGAGCGCCATCCGCGATAATAATCCGGTCCTGGTGTTTGAGCACATGGGCTTGGGACGGGCCAAACAGGAAATTCCCGACCAGGAGTATCTGGTCCCGATCGGCAAGGGCGAGGTCAAACGCGAGGGTTCGGACGTGACGGTGGTCGGCGTCGGCCTCATGGTCTCCAAAGCCCTCAAGGCGGCGGCCGCCCTCGAAGGAGAGGGCGTGTCGGTCGAGGTCGTTGACCCACGCACCCTGGTGCCGCTGGATGAGGACACGATTCTCAACTCAGTCGCCAAAACGCACAAAGTCCTGGTGGTTGACGAGGGCCATCTGCGCTGCGGTGCGGCCTCGGAAATTGCGGCGGTGATCGCCGACAAGGGCTTTGACTCCCTCGACGCACCGGTCAAGCGCCTGACCGCCCACGACGTGCCGATTCCCTACAGTCCGCCGATGGAGAAATTCGTTCTGCCCGACGAACAGAAAATTGCCGCCGCAGTCAAAGAACTCATGGCCTGAGCGTGGCGGACCGACACTGTAGAGCCTATTGAGAAGGGAGTCTGTGTGGCAGCCGAAGTCGTCATGCCGAAATTCGGCCTTACCATGGTCGAGGGTACCATCCAGCGCTGGTTCAAAAACGAAGGCGACGCCATCAACGCAGGGGAGGCCCTGTTTGAGGTCGAAACCGAGAAAGTTCTGTATGAGGTCGAATCGACCGCCGGCGGCACGGTTGCCAAACTGCTGTACGGCCTCGAAGCGGTTGTCCCGGTCGGCCTACCGGTCGCGGTCATTGCCGAAGCCGGAGAAGACGTGGCCGAGGTGGCCGCCCGCTACAGCGATGGTGCTCCGGCTCCGCAGGCTGCGACCAGCCCGGCCGGCTCGCCCATACCGGGCGCCGGCAGTGCCGCAGCCGCGCCTGCTGCGACTGCGGCTGATGGCAAGCGGGCGCCGGTCACCCCTGCCGCCCGCAAACTCGCCGCCGAGCATAACATCGACACCGCCAGCCTGACCGGCACCGGACCCGGCGGACGTATCACCA
>JAGWBB010000013.1:39455-40971 GCA_021296095.1 Desulfurellaceae bacterium
AACTCGCCGCCGAGCATAACATCGACACCGCCAGCCTGACCGGCACCGGACCCGGCGGACGTATCACCAGAGAAGATGTTCAGCACGCCATTGACGCCGCTGCCCAGACCCCGGCCCAAGTCTCGGCCCCGGCCCAGGAGCAGGCCCAAGATCAGTCGGTCCCGCTACGCGGCATGCGCAAGGTGATTGCCGAGCGCATGCACAAAAGCCTGACCGACACCGCCCAGCTGACCATTACGACCGAGGTCGATGTGACCCAGCTCATCGAACGCCGCGAAGAGGTCCGGCGCGAGTTCAACACCACCTATAACGACTTCATTATCCAGGCCTGCGCCCACGCCCTGCTCCAGCACCCGCGCATGAACGCCTCGCTCGAAGGCGATGCGATCCAGCTGCACGGCGCGGTCCACGTCGGCTTTGCCGTGGCGCTCGATGAGGGCCTGATCGTCCCGGTCGTCCACGACGCGGATAAAAAGCCGCTCAAAACCATTGCCCAGGAGGCGCGCGCGCTGGCCGAGAAAGCCCGGGCGGGTCAACTCAAGCTCGAAGAGGTCAGCGGCGGGACCTTCACCGTCTCAAACCTGGGCATGGCCGGCGTTGACGCCTTCACCCCGATTCTCAACTCGCCCCAGACCGGGATTCTGGGCGTTGGCCGCATCGTCGACAAACCGGTCGTGTATCAGGGTGAAATCGCCAGACGCTCGATGCTGGTCCTGAGCCTGACCTTTGACCACCGGGTGATTGACGGCGCCCCGGCCGGCGCCTTTCTGGGCAGCGTGGCCGACCTGCTGTCGCACGGCAACCGGATTGCCCTGGCGGTGGACTAGCGCGCTGGCCGCTGCCCTCCAGCCGAGCCGCCACGACCGAGAATGACAAGATGCTGTATGTTTGAGTCGTTCCTGCGGGGGAGCTTCTGATGGCCGCCCCGAATTGGACAAACCGGACCATGTGGACCGGGGACAACCTGGACATCATGCGAGGGATGAATAGCGAGTCCGTTGATTTGATCTACTGATTTGATCTACCTGGACCCACCGTTCAACAGCAACGAGGACTACAGCGCCCCTGTGGGCAGCGAAGCAGCCGGAGCCGCCTTTAAGGATACCTGGACGCTGAGCGACGTGGACGAAGCCTGGCATGGAGAGATTGCCGACAAAGAGCCTGCCCTGTATGCCATCATTGACGCTGCTGGCCTGTCCCACGGCAAGAGCATGAAATCCTACCTGATTATGATGGCCGTCCGTTTGCTGGAAATGCGGCGCCTTCTCAAGCCAACCGGCAGCATGTACCTCCACAAACAACAAGTATAGCAACTAATGACAATAGCCAGCCAAAAATAATAATCTGTGAAGAAGTATAAACATAAAAACCCAAGCCAGCGGCAACACCACCAATAGAGGTTGAAGTGCAAACAATCACAACCGTTTCGTTGTTTTTTCTAGAAGCGGTCTCAAAACCCTATCCACTAAGGTAGAGTAGGAGTGAGGTCAAGGATAAGGAGCGCCTGATGACCCGC
>JAGWBB010000014.1:0-19389 GCA_021296095.1 Desulfurellaceae bacterium
AGGTCAGGCTGCCGCCGGCCACCAGCAGATCGCCCATCTGACCCTGGGCAAGCGGCTGTCCGGCCTCATCGGCCACCCGCAGCTCATAGCCCTCGACCGGCAGGCCCGAACTGCCCGGGCGGACGCGGCCGGCGCGGTTCGACAGAAAAATATGCAGGGCTTCGGTCGTGCCGATGCCGTCCAGAATTTCCAGGCCGAAGCGCGCCTTCCAGCGCGTGAACAGCTCGCCGGGCAACGGCTCGCCGGCCGAGACGCACAGCCGCAGGCTGGACAGGTCGTAGCGACTTTCAACGTCCGGGATTTGCAGCATGGACGCGTACAGGGTCGGGACGCCGAAAAACAGACTCGGTCTGTACTCACTGATAGCGCGAAACATACCGTCCGGAGTCGGGCGCTCGGGTACCAGCGCGGCCGTCGCGCCGACCCGCAGGGCGAAATTCATGCCGCCGCCCAGCCCATAGGCGAAAAACAGGCGCGGCGCAGCCAGACTGATCCGGACCGATGGCCAAGATCTCACGGGCGTAGGTCTCCGCGCAGTAGACCAGATTCCGGTGCTGATGGACGACCCCTTTGGGCAGGCCGGTTGAGCCCGAGCTGTACAGCCATAGGGCAGCGTCATCGCGGTGGCTTGGGTGCGGCTCCAGCTCCGAGGCTTCAGACGCAATGCATTCATCAAAGGCCATGCCACCCGGCTGGGCCGCGCCGATAATAATACTGGAAACCGGGCGTGTCCGGGCCACCGGGGCCAGGGTCGGCCACAGCATCAGGGTGCTCGCCCGGCTGTCGTCGAGCAGATAGGCGTAGTCCTCGGCGCGCAGCGCCGTGTTGACCGGGACCGGCACCGCCCCGATTTTGAGCGCGCCCCAAAAGCCGTAGGCAAAGGCCGGCGAGTCCAGGACGACCAGCAGCACCCGCTCCTCGGCCCGCACGCCGAGGCGCCGCAGCGCGTTCCCGGTCTGGTTCACCTTGGCCGCCAGCTCGGCGTAGCTGATCGTCTGGTCGCGCCAACGCAGGGCAGTCCGCTCGCCACGTCCCTCGGCGAGATGGGCGTCAATAAAAACCGTGGCCGCGTTCAGGCGTTCGGGAATATCCGGGACGGCCATGGTCCTCAGGCCTCCAGTCCGGCTTTTTTGGGCTCAATCCAGTCGCCATCCCGCATCAGGTCTTGGACGAGCGCGGCGTCGGCAGCCGTCGGCAGAACCTCCTCACAGTGCCGGGCATACGCCTCGGGACTCAGCAACTCGCCCTGAGCGCTGTACGGCTGGTCGGCATACTCGCCGATCCGCCGCCTATACAGCCTGGGCTGGTCCTCGGTCACCAGCAGGTTGAGGTTGTCAATCAGGCCCAGGCACTCCTGGTAGAACAGCTGGCGGGCGTGCTCGTTGAGCCGCTCTGGATCGGCCGGCTCGGCTGCGGTGTTTTCGTCAAAACGGCCCTTGACCCCCCAGGCGTAGGCCCACTGGGCGGACGAGGAGTGGTCGGTGCCAAACAAGTCATAGGCTGCCGGAATCCATTTATTGAAATACTTCTGGATCAGGGTAACCGGAATTTTCTGGGCGCGCAGGATGCGCTTGAGGCCGTTGTGGCCGGTGCCGAGATGAAACTGCTCTTCCTTGAGCATCGGCCCCATGCTGCGCGCAAACGGCGCAAAGGCCGAAAAACTCTCCATCTTGAGCTGATACTTGCCGTCGCGGTCGATAAACTCGGTAAAGGCGTACATGTCCAGCCAGTTGCGAATGTCTTCGTTAAACGCCCCCAGCAGGCGCGTCTTCTTGAACGCCCGCCGCTCCAGCAGCTTCTGCGCCTCGACCTTGCCGCTGGTACCGAAATACGTCACCAGCAGATAGGCCATCTGCCAGCCGTGGCGCGTCTCCTCACAGATGATACGGGCCAGGCTGTGGCGATCAAAGTCCGACGGCGCGGTGTCGAACAGCTCGCGCTGCTGCTCGGTCGACGCAAACTCGGTATCGCCCTGGACCCGAATCAGGTTGAGCAGGGCGTCCCGAATCCGCTGGTCGGGCACCTCCAGGAGGTTTTCCCATTTTGTGTGGCCGGCGTAGGCCCCAAACTCGATCTCGGACTGTTCCAGCTGGCCGAACTTGATCTCCCACTGATAGTCGCCCAGCTCGCCGACATCCAGCCCAATGTCTTTTTGCCAGCCTTTGAACAGGTCCATCCAGTCGTCAAAAGTCTGCATCCGTGTTGCCATCGTCTACTCCCTGCGAGCCGCTCCGCGCCCGCTCATACGCCCTTGAACTGCGGCATGCTCTTGGTCACATACGACCGCAGACCCTCTTGGCCGTCCGCGCTCGAAAACAGGCCGGCCTGCAACTCCTGCTCCAGGCTCAGCGCCTCAAACAGGGGCATCTCGGCCCCGGCCTGGACGGCCAGCTTGATGCGGCCGACCGCTTTGCTGGCCTTGTTCGGCGGGGTGAACTGCCGCGCATAGGCCAGCACCTGCTCAAAGTAGTCCTGGGCGTCAAAAATATCGTGCACCAGCCCCAAATCCTGGGCCTCTTCAAACGAGATCCGGCGCCCGGTGGCCATGAGTTCCAGGGCCCGGGCCTTGCCGATATGGCGGGTCAGGCGCTGCGAGCCGCCGGTGCCGGGCAGGACGCCCAGCGCAATCTCGGGCAGGCCGACCTGTCCCGCGTCACGCCGGGCCAGACGTAGGTCGCAGGCCATGGCAATCTCCAGCCCGCCGCCCACGGCGTGGCCGTTAAGCGCGGCAATGACCAGCTTGGGCGTCCGTTCCAGGCGGTTCAGCGTCTCGTTGGCGTGCAGGCAGAAGTTGTACTTGAACTGGGGCGACACCTGGTTGAGCATCTCGATGTCGGCCCCGGCCGAAAAGAACTTGTCCCCCACCCCACGCAGCAGCAGAACGTAAATCTCATCGTCAAACCGGGCCCGCAGAATGGCCTGGTCCAGCTCGGTCATCATTTCGTACGAGTAGGTATTGGCCGGCGGATTATCAAATTCGATCAGGGCGATCCCGTGCTGGGCGGCGTAGCGGACCAGGGGCTGCGGCATAGCTGTCTCCTCTGTCATACCCCTTTTTTCTAGAAGCCCGGTGACAAAATCGCAAGGTCGGTCAGCCCGGTTTGCCGAATCGACAAAAAAATTTTTTGCACGCCTTGACCTCAGTCCGACCGCCCTTACCTTTGGTGCAGCAACAGCGGGGACCAGCCCCGCACGGAGAGACACAGGTATCCCTCACAGTAAGAAAGGAGTTTCCCATGGCATTCTTCCGATTCTCACCCGAACGCGACCCGCTGAACGCCCTCATGCGCTTACAGCGCGAGTTTGACCGCGTGTTTGAAAACCCCCGCGGCTTTGACATGGACCTGTCGGGACGGGGCGTCTTCCCGCCCGTCAACGTCCTGCAAGACGCCGAGGGCAACTATGTCGTCCGCTTCGAGGTGCCCGGCGTGGCGCCCGAAGACATCGCCATCGAGAGCCAGGGCCGGACTCTGACCCTGAGCGGCAAGCGTGACCCCTCGGCCGATCCCGACGCCAGCTACCATCGGCGCGAACGCGGCATGGGCCAGTTCTCCCGCTCGTTTCAGTTTCCGACCGACCTGGCCCTCGACCAGGCCGAGGCTGCGTACAAACAGGGCATGCTGACCATCCGCATCCCCAAGCGGGCCGAAGCAAAACCGCGTCAGATTGCCGTCCGGGCAGCCTGAGCTGCGCCCGTATGCAAACCACGCGCACAATGAGGAGGAGCACCCCCATGCCGGAACACGAACTGACCACCCAGCAGAAACAAGAAGTCCAAACCGAAGAACACACCCGCCCGGGCCGGACCTATGTGCCCCACGTCGATATTTTCGAGACCGACCAGGCGCTGTGGCTACGCGCCGACATGCCCGGCGTGCGCGAGGACTCGATCGAGATCAACGTGGACAAAAATGTGTTGTCGATTGAGGGCCAGTTTGCCCTGGACGACTACCAGGACCTGAGCCCGGTCTACACCGAGTACAGGGTCGGCAACTATCAGCGCCGCTTCAGCCTGTCGAACGTGATCGACGCCGAGAAAATCCACGCCCGGCTGACCGACGGCGTCTTGGAACTCGGACTGCCCAAGGCCGAGAGCGCCAAGCCCCGGCGTATCGCGGTCCAGGTCGGCGCCTAGGCTGGCCGCTCAGGCGCGATTCGGGGAGCGGGAGCCGTGGGGTTCCTGCCCCCTGTGCGTTGGGGCACAGAGGGTCGCGCCGTTATCCCGCTCACCCGTGGTGTGTTATACGTCCGACTATGGATACGATTGCAGGTCCGAGTCCGGCCGAACTCCGCCGCGCGCTCCACCAGGCTGCGGACTGGGTTGCCGCCTATCTCGAAACGGTCCAGGATCGTCCCGTCCTGTCCCAAGTCTCGCCCGGTCAGATTGCCGCGAGCCTGCCCGACTCGCCTCCCCAGCACGGCGAGTCGCTGGAAACGATCCTCCAGGATATTGATCGCCTGATCCTGCCCGGCATCACCCACTGGAACCATCCGGCGTTTTTTGCCTATTTCGGGATCAGCGGCTCCGGGCCGGGCATTGTCGGCGAGCTGATCTCGGCCGCCCTCAACGTCAACGCCATGCTGTGGCGCACCTCGCCGGCCGCCACCGAGCTGGAGCAGCGCACCCTGAGCTGGGTAGCCCAGATGCTGGGACTGCCCAGCCGCTGGTTCGGCGAAATCACCGACACGGCCTCGGCGTCAACCCTGTACGCCCTGGCCGCCGCCCGGGAGGCGGCCGGCCTCGACATCCGCGACCGGGGCATGGCCGGTCGAACCGACCTGCCGCCCCTGGCCGTGTACGGCTCGACCCAAACCCACAGCTCTATTGACAAAGCCGCCATCGCCCTCGGCATTGGTCGGCGCTGGACCCGCCAGGTTGAAACCGACGCCGCCTTCCGTCTGCGGCCGGACCGGCTCGAACAGGCGATACGCGCGGATATGGCGGCCGGCGTCAAACCGTTGGCCGTGGTCGCCACCGTCGGCACGACCTCGTCGACCAGCATCGACCCGGTCCCGGCCATTGCCGACATTTGTGAGCGCTATGGGCTGTGGCTCCACGTTGACGCGGCCTACGGCGGCGCGGCCGCCCTGGTGCCGTCCCACCGCTCGGTCCTGGCCGGCTGTGAGCGGGCCGATTCGTTTGTCACCAATCCCCACAAATGGCTGCTGACCCCAATTGACTGTAGCCTGCTGTACACCCGTCGCCCGGACGATCTCAAACGCGCCTTCTCGCTGGTGGCCGAATATCTGCGCACCGACGAAGCCGAGGTCGTCAACCTGATGGACTACGGCTTGTCGCTGGGCCGCCGCTTTCGGGCCCTCAAGCTGTGGATGGTCATTCGCGCCTACGGACACCAGGGTCTGGCCCGTATCATCGAGGGCCATATCCGCTCCGCTCAGTGGCTGGCCGCTCAGCTTGACGCCACACCGGGCTGGCAGCGCCTGGCGCCGGTCCCCTTTTCGACGGTGTGTTTTTGTCATCAGCCGGCTGGAGAAGCCGACTCCGAGGCGCACAACGCGGCCATCATCGACGCCGTCAACGCCAGCGGCAAAGCGTTCCTGTCCCATACCAAGCTGAACGATCAGTACGCCATCCGGGTCGCCATCGGCAATCACACCACCGACCAAGGCCACGTCGAACAGGTGTGGGAGCTGCTGCGCCAAGCCGCGGGCGACTGAGACGATGAACGCCCCATGACAGGAGTCGCCAACACACCGATTTCTCGGTAAACTCTGCGTGCCCTTGGACCCATGAGCCGTACAACAGCCAGATCGGCCCTGCTCTCACTCAGCCCCGAGCGGCGGGAGGCCACAGCGCCTGTACCGGCAGGGCGTGAAACGCTTCTCCGAAGGGAATACTCTCCGTCCCCGTGTAGAGCACCAGGCCACGCAAGAAACCTTCTCCAACAGCCTCGGCCAAGGTCCGCAGCCCCTTGAAGTCTTTCGCCGCTACACTTGAGCTGGCTTTCACCTCAATGCCAACAACACGCCCAGCCGCGTCTTCCAGGACAAGGTCCACCTCTTGTCCCGTTTGGGTGCGGAAGTGGAACAGGCGGGGTCGGACCTGGCTCCAGCTCACGTGTTTGAAAAGCTCCATCACAACAAAGTTCTCCAGCAACGGGCCGGCCAGCGTTCGGTCTCTCTCAAGCAGCCCTTGGTTCGCCCCGAGCAGAGAGGCCAGCACGCCCGTATCGCTCAGGAAGAGCTTAGGTGCTTTGACCAGACGCTTGCCGAGATTGCCGGACCAGGCGGGAAGAAGCTGCATCAGAAAAGTTGCTTCAAACAGGGCCAGATAGCGCTTCAGGGTGCTCAGCGGAATGCCACTTGTTCGAGACAGCTCAGAGGTATTCAACAGGCTCGCCGCTCGCGTCGCCAGCAGGGAAAGCAGACGGGGCAAGGCGGTCAGTCTTTCGACATTGACCAAGTCGCGCACATCGCGCTGGAGCAGGCTGGTGATATACGACTGAAACCAGGCCTGCCGGCGTGCCGCGCTCGCTCGACCCAGGACTTCCGGATATCCACCCCGCAGGATGCGGTCGAGCAGCTGTGGCCAAGCTTCAGGCGAAACCGAGAATGGCGGATCGACAAAAACCCGGTCAACAAAGCTTTCTCCCGCTCCTGCTATTTCGCTCTGGGCCAAGGGCCACAGGCTCAAGACCTCCATCCGTCCCACCAACAGTTCGGCCAGGCGCGGCAGGAGCAAGACGTTGGCCGAGCCGGTTAAGAGGAAGCGGCCCGGGTGCCGGTCACGATCCACGCCGGCTTTCAGGGCCACGAAGAGCTGTGGCACACGCTGGACCTCATCAAGGACGACCGGCCTGTCAAGACCAGCCACAAATCCAGCCGGGTCGGCCTGCGCGGCAGCCAAGACTCCGGCATCGTCGAAGCTGAAGTAGCGGGCTGGATGGGCGGATGAGGCAAGAGCCCGGACCAGAGTCGTCTTCCCCGTTTGTCTGGCTCCGGTCAGCACGACAACAGGCGTATCGGCCAGCGCAGCCAGTACCTGGGAGGTGATATGGCGGTCAATCATGGTTGAAAATTAGCCACTCAGTGGTCAATTTTCAACCAGAGAAGAATGTCTTTCGTCTACAATTCCTGGGCACGGATGTGGCGCTGGTAGATCTTGGGCAGCTGAGACGGCAACGACAGTACGTCTTCAATGACCATATAGCGCGACGGCGCACACATCTCACGCAGATAATCGTGGCCGCCCTTATCAACCGTGATGCAGAACGACAGGATGCCGCTGCGCTCCGCTTCGCGCAGGGCCATCATCGTATCGCGGATGCCATACGTCGGCGTGTGCGGCTCACGGCCGTAGTCGGCGTCTTCGGGATAGCCGTCGCTCAGTAGGATGAGAATCTTGCCGCGGGTCGACAGGTCTTTCAGCCTACGCGTGGCGTGACGGACGGCCGCACCCATACGCGTGCTGCGCTGGGGAGCCAGGGCACTGATGCGGCCTTTGACATCCGTGGATAAGGATTCGACAAAGGTCTTGACCGGATAGACGTCAACATTCTTGCGCCCGCTGCTCGAAAAGCCGTAAATCGCGTACGTATCGCCGATCTCTTCAAGGGCCGAGGACAACAGCACGACCGATTCCTTGAGGATATCAATAATCCGCATCTCTTCGGGCTCGCCTTCGGGTTCACCCTCGCCCTCGACTGCGGCAACCGGCACCCGGGCGTCGGTCGAGGCGCTCAGGTCCAACAAAAACAGGGCTGAGACATCGCGGTCGGTCGGCTGGCGGGCGGCATAAATCTTGGTCGAGGGCGGCACCCCGGTAATCAGATCAACCCGGGCTCCGACCGCAGCTTCGAGATCGATCTCTTCCCCATCCTCCAGGCCCTTGACCTTGTGGTACAGCTTTGGCCGTAAGCGCTGAAACTCGCGCTTGATGTCCTTCATCACATCGCCGTAGGCGCTCATGGTGCTGCTGAAAAAGGCGCCTTCGTCGCCGACCAGCGGCACCTCGCGCAGGTCGCACCAGTGCGAACGGTAGTCGTCAATCAGGAAATCCCACTCATCGTACACATAGCGCACCCCGGCCGAGGTGAGCCGTTGGCGGTTCTTGGCCTTCTTCTGTTTGGGCTGGAGCAGCTCTTCCTCGACGCCGTCTGGGTCCGGCTCACCAAACAGGGTGAAAGTTTTGCCGTTATCGGGGCGTGCTTGGGGACGGCGGTGCTCCTTCTGGTGTTGCCTGAGCCGGGCGATAATTTTGCGCAGCAATGCCTGTTCTTCGGCCGACAGGCCTTCAGCGCTGCGCGGCCCCTCGTCCTCCATGGGCACGAGTCGGGCCGATTCGTCTTCCACCAGCTCGGTCAACTGATCCTTTTTTGACTGGCGGGGCTCGGTCGCCTGGGGCCGCGCCCCACTGTCCATCACATGCGCGTACAGCTCGGTGGCCAGCAGCAGCGACTCGTCGGCCGAGCCGTCCTTGGTCAGGTCGGGCCACAGCGCCTTGGGCAGGCGCGGCAGCAGCATGGACAGGGCCGCAGGGTAGAGCTGGGTCTGTTCGTCGGCCCAGGCCAGATCCTCTCGCAAGCCCCGGTACGAGGCGGTCAGCTGAGCCGCCACCCGTTTGCTCTCGATATGCACAAACAGCGCCTCGACCTGTTTGGGCTGCGGAAAGAGGTGGAAAAAGTCGAACAGGTTATCCGGCGGCTCGGCCCCATCGGCCAGCAACAGATGGACGTAGGGTGGCAGCGACGGCCACAGGTCGGCCAGATCAATCGCATACGTTCCGCACGCCACCCGACCGGCCTGTTGGGCGGCCATAATGCGCAGCAGGCGAAAGTTTTCCTCATAGGTCGGAAAAGCCTCGACCCACACCGGCAGGGGCAGCATGTCCTCGTCGTCTAGACCCAAGGGCGGCGGAAAGCTCATCGTTTCGGTCTCGGCCAGGCTGTAGGTCGTGCCGCCCAGCATGTGGAGATACTTGAGCAGCACGCCGTGCACGTCGCTCAGCATGACGGCCGGCACCGTCCCGCGCAGCATCAGTATGCTGGTCCGCGACTCCAGGGCAAAATACGCCTCGGCCGCTTCGGGCCGGCGGCGGGCCAGCTCCTCACCGGCCGTGATCCAGCCCAGCACGCCCTGCTCGCCGACCTCGTCATAGGCTTGGCCCAGCACCCGGAACAGCCGGGCAACCCCGGTCGGCACAAACTGGGCCAGCTGACCGATCCGTTCCAGCAGGGTACGGCACGTCTCCAGGGGCAGGGAACGCAGCGTCGAGCTGAACAGGGTCACCGACACCGGCAGGGGCTCGGGATCGAAACTCACCCCGGCCTGGATACAGCGCAGATAGGTGGCTCGCAGCTCGGCCGGAATGATCAGACACGCGTGCGGCAGCGCCCGGTACAGCGCCACCGCAGCCGTCGGCGAGTGATACACCGAGTTACGGACGAGCCGGTAACAGCTCAGCCGCTCGGCCTGCTCCAGCTCGGTCAGACCGTCCGGCAGGCTGGTAAACACCTGGGCGGGGTCGACCCCACCAATATCAAAGGCCAGGCGCGACCACTCGTTCAGGTCGCCCTGGCTGAGCCTGGGTAAGACCTGGGAAGTCGCCCCAAAAAAGGCCGGCGCCAGATGTTCGTTCTTGCTCTGATCCAGGGTCAGGCCGCGGCGGCCGTGCTCCACCCAGCTGTGCAGATGCTGACCGGCAAGCCAGCCCTCAAGTGTTGCCGTCTCCACCTCAGCCAGCGCGTCCAGTAGCTGCGTCTGCCAGGCCACGGGCAACTCGTCAAGAACGGTAGCCAGCCGTTGGCGGGCGGGCTCGGTCAAACGGCTCCGATCAAGGCCAGCGGTATCTCCAGATGTCATGTTCCCCTTACCCGTCAGACAGAGTATGCCTGTGGGTGTACAAGAAGTCTGGCGAGAGGGCAAGAGAGAACTGGTGCCGCTGCGGCTTCCGCCTGCCGGTTCGTGAGGCGCTCATCCGGCCACCACGGCTCAGGGCGGTCTACAACCACTGCGACCAGATGTAACGCTGGTAAATCTTGGGCAGCTCGGTCGGCAGGGACAGGATATCGTCAATGACCATATAGCGCGACGGCGCGCACATCTCCTGCAGATAGTCGTGTCCGCCCTGGTCGACCGTCAGACAGTAGGACAGGATGCCGCTCCGCTCGGCTTCCCGAAAAGCCATCAGCGTATCGCGCAGCCCGTACATCGGCGGTACCACCGGCTTGCCATAGCCCTGATCTTCCGGATAGCCATCGCTCAACAGCACCAGCAGTTTGGCCCGGCTGGCCAGAGCCTTCAGCTTGCGCGTGGCGTGACGCACCGCCGTCCCCATGCGGGTGCTGCCCTGCGGGCTCAGCGCCCCGATTCTGCCCTTCACCTCGGCGCTCAGCGAATCCCGGAACGTCTTGACCGGATACACCTCGACATCCTGGCGACCGCGGCTCGAGAAGCCGTAGATGGCGTACGAGTCGCCAATCTCCTCCAGGGCGACCGCCAGGATGACCAGCGCCTCCTTGATCACGTCAATCACCCGCGCCTTGCCCCGCTGCACCGTCCCCGCCGAGGTATCGGGCAACTCAGCTGCGGTCGAGGCGCTCAGATCGACCAGGAACAGCACGCCGACATCGCGCTTGACCTGCTGTCTGGCCAGGTACAGCTTGGACGACGGCGTCTGTCCCAGGTGGCGGTCAACCCGTGCGGCCACCACCGCGTTGAGGTCAATGTCTTCACCGTCTTCCAGTCCCGTGACCGGATGAAACATCTTGGGCCGCAGGCGCTGAAACTGACGCTTGATATCCGGCGTCAGCTCGGCATAGGTCGCCAGGGTGCGTGAAAAAAACGCGCCCTGATCCTGGGCCAGACCAACCTCGCGCAGCTCACACCAGTGGGAGCGATAGTCCTCAATCTCGTAATCCCACTCGTCGTACACATAGTGGAGATCGCGGGCCGTGCGACCCCGCCGCCGGGCGGCCTGCTCGGCATCGGACTCCTCGTCAGCCCCTCCCCGGCTCAGATTCACCCCGGTCAGAAAGGCTGCCGCCTGCTCGGGCACCTGGTCAAAATCGAGTTCGGTGGCCGATGCCGAGCCGCCGGCTGTCGGCTGCTCGTCCTGTAAGAACTGGGCGTACAGCTGGGACGCCCAGACCAGGGAGTCCGAGGCCGTGCCGGTCCGTTCAAGCTGGCCGAACTCCTCGCTCGGAATCTGGGACAAGAGCGCCGCAGGCACGGCCGGCTGGAGTTCGGTCAGCCCCGCAGCCCAGCCCAGGTCGTCGGCCAGGCCGCGATAGTGGACCGTCAATCGGGCGGCAACGCGCCTGGCTTCGAGACCCAGGAAGATGTCTTCAATCAGATCAGAGCGGGGAAACAGCCCGAAGTAGGCAGCAAAGGTCTCAGGGCGGACCGCGTCTCCATCAAGCAAAGTACGGACATAGGGCGGGAAGGCATCCCACAGGGTCGACGGCACACAGTCGTAGGTGCCGAACACCAGGCGCCCGGCCTGATGGGCGACCAGCACCCGGTAGAGACGAAAATTGTCCTCATAGGTCGAGAAGTGATCGACACACATCGGCAGCGGAATCCATTCCTCCTCGGGGTCGGCCAGCGGCGGCGGCACGAAGAGCAGCGGCGTCTCGACAAAGCCGCCGCTGGGGCCGCGCAGCATGTGCAGGAATTTCAGCAGCACGGCCTGGACTTCGGCCAGACGGACGACCGGCGAGGCGCCGCGCAGGGTCAGTTGGGCGGTCTGGGAGCGGAGCGCAAAAAAAGCCTGGCCAGCCTGCGCGTTCCGACAGCCGATGTCTTGGCCGACACCGATCCAGCGCAACACCCCGTCTTCACCGGCCGCGTCATAGGCTCGGCCCAGGCTGCGGAACAGGGCCGGCAGGCCGGCCGGAAAAGTCTCGGCCAGTCGCGCAATCCGCTCGACAATAGGCAGGCGGCTTGACACCGCCACGTTCTTGAGGGTCGGTCCGATCAGGGCCAGGAGTGCGGGCAGCGGCCTGGGATTCACGGCTGCCACGGCCCGGATACAGGCCAGGAGCGGAGCCTGGAGTTCGGCCGCCAGGAGCCGACAGGTCTGGGGCAAGAGTTCGGCCACGGCCTGACGCTGCAAGGCCGGGATACGGGCCAGCACGGCCGACATCTCGGCGTTGAATCTGTTTGCTTTCATGGACGCGAGATCTCGATGCAAATGCTGGCCCCTTTCCAACTCCGCCACTCAGGATATTTGGGATATTCGTGGCCGAAACGCCAAATCATGGGATAGCCCCAGGACACGCTCGTATGGCAGCAGATATTCACCCCTCGGTTGTCCGGTCTCGCGTGCCATTCTGCGACATCGGCCCTGGCTTGGTTGAGTGCTTCATTCAGTGCTTGGTTGGCCTCGTCTCTGACGACCAATACCGCAAGAACTCCGCTGGGCACGGGACCGTTTCCAACGAGATATTTGATTCGATCCAGATCCTTCAAGCATTTGTCTTTGTCCCAATGCCGTTTCACCTCAATGACACATATCGGTTTCTCACATTTGTCGAGCAACGCGATGTCTACACGCTTTTGCTTGCATTCGTCGGCGGTATCGGCCCAGATTTTGTGAAAAGGCATTTCCAGCCAGAGGCGCTCGTGTCTGCCTTGGCGTTGCTCATACAGAGCCCTCGTAATGCCAGCGACCAAGAGGCCCTCGTTACCGGAATCATTCAGCCAGTGGTAGCCATGTGACCATTTCTCGTACTCGAAATTTGCGTCGTATATCCCTTTGTGTATAGCCTCGATAAGCTTGCTCATGGGGTGCTACCTCGATTGATTGTTGGCCTTTGTGGCTACATACGTGCAAAGGGCAGACGTGCATAGGCACTGATCGCGGTAATGTAAGGTGTTCTTGGGAAGAGGGTCAAGCTCGATACGGAATCTCTGCCTCGACAGGCTCCTCAGTAGCGTTGCCTTTGTAGGGGCGGGTTTGAAACCCGCCCCTACCGCCCGCCCCGCACGAGGCCACAGTCTCAACGCCAGGCCCGCCCAGCACGAGGCCACAGTCTCAGCGCCAGGCCCGCGCCGCCCGCTGGCCCTCCTCCACATCAACCCGGGACAGCAGCAGCCCGCCCACGGCAAAAAACGCCACCAGGGCCAGAATCGCCGTCCGACTTGACCCGGTTGCCAGCGTCAGCAGGGCAAAAACCACAGGCCCGAAAATCCCGGCAAATTTCTCACACACGGCAAAAAAACCGAAGAACTCGGTCGAGCGCTGGCGGGGAATCAAACTGGCGAACAGCGAACGGCTGAGCGCCTGACAGCCGCCCTGGACCAGGCCGACCAGAATCGCCAGCAGGTAGAAGTGCAGGGCCGTAGACATGAAATAGCCGACCACGCTCACGACCATATACACGCCCAGGGCCACAAATATGCCGGCCTTGGCGCCGATGCGGGCGGCCAGACGGCCAAAGCCGAAGGCGGCCGGGATACCGATGAACTGCACCAGCAGAACGGCTGAGATCAGGACGCCCTGCGACAGCCCGATCTCGGTGCCGTAGATGGCCGCCATACGGATAATCGTGCCCACCCCATCGTTGTAAATGACAAAAGCCAGCAGCAGCAGCCCGGCGTTCTTATACACCCGCAGCTCACCGCCCGACTGACGCAGACGACCGATCACCCCGCCCAGCAGCGGGCCGGACTGCGAGCGGGCCGAGCGGCCCGGTTCCGCGACCCGGCGCAGCAGGGGCAAGGAGAACACCAGCCACCATACCGCCACACTGACAAAAGACAGGCGGCTGGCGGCCGCTGCATCGGCCAGGCCGAACCAGTGCGGAAACTGGATCCAGGCCAGATTGAGGGCCAGCAGGAGGCCGCCGCCCAGATAGCCCAGCGCATAGCCGGCGGTCGAGACCTGATCGATCTCTTCCGATCGGGCCAGGTGGGGCAGCAGCGCGTCGTAAAAAACAATGCTGCCCGACACCCCGATATTGGCAATCACAAACAGCACTGCGGCCAGCTGCCAGTCACCGCTGTAGACCCAGCCCAGGCCCGCAGTGGCGCACACGCCGGCGCCCATAAAGACGGCCAGGAGTCTTTTGCGTAGGGCGGCCATATCGGCCCAGGCGCCGAGCAGGGGCGCGGCCATCGCAATCAACACCAGGGCGACGGTGGTCATCGCGGCATAGCGTGCGGTGGCCACACTGGGCGGCACATTGACCGCCGCCACCGAGCTGAAATAGACCGGAAAGACGGCCGCCACAACGGTGGTAAAAAAAGCCGAATTGGCCCAGTCGTACAGCGCCCAGGCCCGCAACTCGGGCCGACCCAGGCCGAACGCGGCCAGCCGGTCAGCTCTCACACGCACGGTCGATACACTCCAAGCGACGTCCGAGAACACGCCGCGCGTCGGATTCGACACCCCCCAGCCATTCCCAATCCGTGTGTCATGGTCTGCCGGGCGGGTCTGGTGTAGCACACAGGTCGGCCAGGGTGACGCCGGCCAGGGCCTGCTCAACGGCCCGGTCCCGCCGCTGCAAGACATCGCCCAGCCGGCCGTTGTCTTGAGCCTCAGGCACATCACCCCGCAGGACAGCCAGGATCTCGACCAAGCCAACCCGTTCGGGCGAGCGTCCCAGTGTCACCCAGGCCGGCTCGCTGGCCCGCAGCAGGATGCCGCTGTGGACAAATCGCTCCAGACAGTCTTCCAGCCCGGACAGCGGCACCTGGAGCGAGACCGCCAGCTCGGTCGCCGACCAGGGCGGTTTGCCGTTGAGTGCGCGACGGCCGATGGCGACCAGCATCGCCAACACCAGCTGCTCACGGGCCGCATGACTGTCCGGCCGGGTCGATTCCTTTTTGAAGTAGTCGGTCGGATGCTGGTGGAAGTAGGCCACCTCGGCCCCGATCAGGACGATCAGCCAGCCGACATACAGCCACAGCAGGGACAGAATCAGTACGGCAAAGCTCGAATAAATGGCCGCATAGCGGGCCGAGCCGGCAAAGAAGGCGGCAAACACCACCCCGGCCAGCTGCCACAGCAGACTAGCCGCCCCACCGCCGATCAGGGCCGAGCGCAGCGACACCCAGGTGTGGGGCATGAAGCGGTACAAAAACGTGAAGGCCAGCCACAACAGCAGGAAACGCGTCCCCCGGGTGGCCAGAATCGGCCCGAAAATCTGGATCTCCACGATGCGCTGGACCAGCCAGTAGCTCTGGACCGAGGCGATCAGGGTCAGGCTCATGAAAACCAGCACCGAGCCGATGAGCAATACGCTCAGGTAGCCGCTCAGCCGTCGGCTCCAACTGCGCGGCCGGCGCACCTTCCAGATCCGATTCAGCGCGCTTTCGATCTCACCGATCAGGAAAATCACGGTATAAAAGAGGATGACCACCCCGACAACGCCGAGCACACCGACCTGGATATTGTTCACCACCTCGATGACCCGGCGCACGACCTCAACGCCCTCCGGACCCAGGGGTTCGAAAGCCTGAACCAGAAACGGCTCAATCTGATTCTGGACGCCAAACGCCTTCAAGACCGCAAAGGCGACCGCCAGCGACGGGATCAGCGCCAGCAGCATGGCGTAGGTCAGGCCCATGGCTTGCAGGTGCAGCAGATCCTCGCCCAGCCGCCACACCACGACACTGAAGAAGTGCGCCAACTGAGCCCGACAACGCAGCACATACGGCGAGGTCAACACCCGCCCAGTATAGCTGAGCCGGGCAGGGCTTGCATCCGGACTCCGGTCCAGTGTAACTGGACAGGACACCCGAGCCGATTCCAAGACGCGGTCTCGGCGGACCGAGGCACAGACGAGGCATTGCACATGGCGCAGCGGCATCCGTGGCAACTTCCGACCCCTTTTCAGGAGGCGACCCGAGAGGTTGATCGACTGTTTGACGAGTTGATCCATCGGCGTTGGGGCAGACGACCGGACCAGGTCCAGGCCTGGGCGCCCCAACTCGACCTGTATGAGACCAAAACGACTTTTGTGCTTGAGGCCGACCTGCCCGGCGTCAGCAAGCAGAGCATCGCGGTCGAGGTCAAAAACGGAGAACTCGTGCTGCGCGGCGTTCGGTCGGTCAGCCGTACCGGGCGGGGTGAGAACGTCTTCCGCCAGGAACGCCACTCGGGCCAGTTCGTGCGCCGGATTCGCCTGCCCGCCCCGGTCAACCCGGATCGCATCCACGCCACGTTTCGCAACGGCGTGCTGCGGGTCAGCCTGCCCAAAATCCGAACGACCAGGAGACGGCGGCATGTCTAGCCCCGCGTCGGGCCACTCAGACGAAGCGCCGCCCCTGCCCCCACCAACCGAACTGAGCGCCGAGGAGTTACGCTTCCAGGTCTCGTTTCCAACGGCTTTTCAGACCACGGCCGAGCTTGAGCCGCCCGACCACGACCTCGTCGGCCAAGAGCGAGCCCAGGCCGCGCTCGATCTCGGACTCGGCATCGCGGGCAGCGGCTTTCATATTTTTGTCTCCGGCATGGCCGGAGCCCAGAAACTCGATGTCGTCCACGACTGGGTCGCCCAACAGGCCCGCCAGGCCCCAACGCCGGGCGACTGGGTATACGTGCATAACTTTGCCGACCCGGACGTGCCGCAGGCAATCGGCCTGTCGGCCGGCCACGGCGCCCGGCTCAAGGCGCGCATGGGCCAGCTGGTGAAATCCCTGCGCGAAGAGCTGCCCAAGGCCTTCCGCGAAGAAGCCTTTGACCGGGAAAAGGACGATCTCAAGGAAAAATATCTGGCCCAGGCCCAAGCCCTCAACGCGAGTCTTGAGGCCAAGGCCAAAGACAAGGGCTTCCTGCTGCAAATGAGTCCCCAGGGTATGATCCTGATCCCGGTCGTCAACGGCCAGCCGCTGAAAGGACCCGAAGAGTTCCAACAGCTGGCCGAGGACCAACAGGCCGCCATCGAACACAAGCGCCGCGCGCTGCTGGCCGACCTGGCCGACTTTCCCCGCCAGCAGCGCGACATCATGCGGGCCATGGCCGAGGACATCCGTCAGGTCGAGCAGCGCTTCTGCGAAAACGTGATTGCCCCCCACCTCGCGGCCATCGGTCAGGACATCCACAGTTCGGCGGTCGCTGCCTACCTCGAACAGGTCAAGCGGCATACGGTCGAACACCTCGATGCCTTCAAGGAACCGACCGACCACGACGGGCCGCCGGGCGTGTCGCCTCCGGTCGACCAAGCCCCGGTCGGCCAAACCCTGGTCGGCCAAACCCTGGTCGGTCAGGACCAGCTGTACGAGTACGAGGTGAACGTCGTCGTCGATAACGCCCACACCACGGGCGCTCCGGTGCTGACCGAAAACACCCCGACGTATCAGAATCTGTTTGGCAGCATCGAACGCGTGCTCGACCGGGGCGGGCGTTTGGTGACCAACTTCACCCGCATCAAGGCCGGCTCCATACTGCGCGCCCACGGCGGCTATCTCATCTTTAATCTGGAAGACGCGCTGACCGAACCGGCGGTGTGGAAGACCCTCAAACGCACCCTTAAGAGTGGCCGCATCGCGCCCGAAACCTATGAGCCGCTTTCGCTGTTTAGCGCGGCCGGCCTCCAGCCCCAGCCGGTCGCCGTCCAGCTCAAGCTGATCGTTGTCGGCAGCCCCAGCCTGTATCACAGCCTGTATGCGCTCGATCCCGAGTTTCAAGACCTGTTCAAGGTCCACGCCGACTTTCGACACACGCTGGAACTCAGCGGCCAGCACGGTCAGCTGTACGGCCAGTGGGTCGCCCGGCTGTGCCGGCAGGAAAACCTGCCGCACTTTGAGCGGTCCGGGGTCGCACGCCTGGTCGAGTTCGGGGCGCGTCGAGTCGGCGACCGCGAGAAGGTCTCGGCAGCCTCGACCGAAGTCGCCGACCTGGTTCGTGAGGCTGCCTACTGGGCGGGCAAGGACAAGGCTGGGCTGGTGACCGCCGCGCATGTCGAAACCGCGCTCCAGCAACGTCGCTTTCGGGCCAACCGGATTGAAGAAGAGCTGCGCGAGATGATCACCCGCGGCACGGTCCTGCTTGACAGTCAGGGCAAGAAAGTCGGCCAGATCAACGGCCTGGCCGTCCTCGATATCGGCGGCCACAGTTTTGGCCGGCCGTCGCGCATCACGGCCAGTGTCGGCATGGGCCAGGCCGGGATTGTCAATATCGAGCGCGAGTCGCGTCTGAGCGGGTCGAGCCACGATAAGGGCCTGCTCATTCTGTCCGGCTATTTGCGTAACCGCTTCGGCCAGGATAAACCGCTCGCCCTGTCGGCCAGCCTGTGTTTCGAGCAGTCCTACTCGGGTGTTGACGGCGACAGCGCCTCGTCAACCGAGCTGTACGCCCTGCTGTCGCGGCTGGCCGAGGTGCCCCTGCGCCAGGATTTGGCCGTGACCGGTTCGGTCAACCAGTGGGGAGAAGTTCAGGCCATTGGCGGGGCGAACGAAAAGATCGAGGGCTTTTTTGATGTGTGCGAAGCCCACGGCCTGACCGGTCAGCAGGGCGTGCTGATCCCGGCCGCCAACGTCCGCAACCTCATCCTGCGCGCCGATGTCGTGCGGGCGGTCGAAGACGGCCGGTTCCACATCTACCCGGTCCAGACGATTGATCAGGGCATTGAGCTGCTCAGCGGCCTGCGCGCCGGCTCGGTTGACGAAGCGGAGACGATCAACGGCCGGGTCAGCCGGCGTCTCCAGGAGCTGGCGGTGCGGATCAGGAAATTTGGCACCCACAAGCAAACAGACGGAGACGAGGCCGACCACATAAACCCGGACCACGAAGAAAAACCGGTCCCGACGGAGACTAAGACATGCGTCTCATAGCCAGTCTTCTCAGCCCGCTGATCTTACGCGTTGCCCGCCGCCTGCGCTTTCCGCAGCTGTTTATGCTGACCGCCGGCCTGTTCGTGCTCGACGTGCTGATTCCCGACCTCATTCCTTTTCTTGACGAGTTCGTTCTCGGTCTGGCCACCCTGCTGCTCGGAGCGTGGACCACCCACAAAAAAGAGAACATGGAAGAGCATCTGGAAGAGACCCGGGAGGACGATCAGGATGTGATTATCACCGAGGCGCGGGTTGTCGAAAGCGACCGAGCGGCATCCCAAACGGTATCCAAAGACCGTCCCTCCTCAGGCCAATGACACCCGACACCGACGCAGCGCTGGCGGACCTCGTCGCCGCCAACCGGATTCTGGCCCGGCACGGGATTGTCGATGGCTACGGCCACGTCAGCCTGCGCTCACCCCACAAGCCCGACCACTATCTGCTGTCGCGGGCTATCGCCCCGGAGACGGTCACGGCCGCCGATATTGTGGAGTTTGACCTCGACAGCCGGCCAACACACCAGACATCCGAACTCTACCTCGAACGCTTCATCCACGGCGAAATCTACCGGGCCCGGCCCGAGGTGCGGGCGGTGGTGCATAACCACGCGCCAAGCCTGATTCCGTTTGGCGTGGCCGCCACGCCGCT
>JAGWBB010000014.1:19657-58767 GCA_021296095.1 Desulfurellaceae bacterium
CGCTACCTCAGCCCCGACGAGGCCGGGGCGGCCTCGGCCACGCTCGGCGACTACCGGCGTTCCTGGCAGCTGTGGCGAGCCGCAGTCCTGGCCAACCTCTCGACCGGGCAAACTTCTCGCTCCCGTTAGACTCGGCTCCGTCAGGAAGGATATCAGACAGTGATGCACTGCCCCCGTCGTCCTCCCTATTCCACACAACTTTCTCCGCCCTGGAATGACTGGTGTTCCTTCAGCCATTCCCCGACAATGGTAGTGTAGTCGTTGAAGATTAGCTGGCTCGGTTCCAGATGCAGTTCCGCGCACATACGTGGCAGTCTTTTCTTGAAGCGTTGATACCGTTGCCAGATGTGGGCTCCGCCGGGGATATCCACATTTGTCTGGGAAGATCGAAGCCAGTCGCGGACGATCCGAACCGCAGTCTGCGGATCGTTGTTGTGCGCCTCAGTATCCTGGCCTGAAATGTCTGAAAGGAACTTCTGGTAGCGGTATTTGTCTCGGTCTACAACGAGGCAGTTTCTCTTGTCTCCTCGTCACGCGATACCGAGGAACAATCCTAACTCGAAGGGCATATTGAAACGGGGCAGTCGATTGGCTTTATCGAGCCCTGTCCTAGAAATGTCATGATATCCGAATCGGCATTCCTGCATAATTCGAAGAATCTTGTCTACGCGGACTTCCCCAGTGTTGATAATCTCAAGCGTGGAGCGGGCGATAAATCCGCAGTCAAAGACTGCGAAGACGACCGCGTTAAAGATACGTTTATACGGCCTATCAAAAGGGCAGTTAATAAAGACGTTGGATTCGTATCCAGCAGCCATTAACGCCTTCGTCAGCCGAATCTACGCACAGCCCTTTTCACTGTCTTTCGTGAGACCGTTCCTATCGCGTGGGACGACCTAACAGTGCGCTGCGGGAGTGGGTTCCTTTTGACAGTCTTGGGGTTTGAACTGCCCCCACCGCCGCCGGGGACATTGTTGCCCGGAGCTGGCGGCTGCTTGAGCGAACTCCTCCTTACTGGAATGCTTCTCACGTTCCTTCCTCCTCTGTCACAGACGGGTTCATCTGAATCACTGCCTCTTCGGTCTTGTCAAGATGCCACAGTGTCGAAGGGTCTGGTTTTTTCGCCCGGCGCAGCGGACGCTCTGCGTGCCCAACCCGGGCATGTCCTTCTGAGCTTGCTGCAGTTTTAACAGACGCTACTATCCACATGCGTTACGGCTCCGTCCTCAGTGCGTCTCGCCGACCGAGGCGGTGATGTATTTGATTGTCACCGGCGACAGCTCGTGCGGGTCGGCCATGACCTCGATGATCACAAACGACGGGATGTCGTCGGTCGCCTTGAGTGCGGCCCGCAGCTCGGCGACCGTCTGAACCCGGATGCCGGTGCCGCCCCACGCCTCGGCCAGCCGGGCGTAAGGCCACGGCGGGGTGGCCAGCAGGTCTTCCCGCTCGGATATCGGTCGGAAGATGCCCCAGCCGCCGTTATTCATCAGCACCACAATCGGGTTCAGACCGTAACGCGGAGCATGGGCGATTTCCGGTCCGGTCATCTGAAACGCGCCGTCGCCGCACAAGATCAACGGGCGCTGGCCGGTGCCGATCTGCGCCCCCATGGCACCCGGAATGCCAAACCCCATGGAGGCGTAATAGCCCTGGGCCAGATAGCTGCTGCGGCGGCCAAAGCGCACGTCCAGGCCGGCGAACAGCATATCGCCCGCCTCGGCTACAACCAGATGTTCGGGATGGGTGTCCAGAAAGGCGTTCACCTCGCACAGCATGTCGGTGACCCCGATGGAGCGATCCTCACCCGGCGCCTGGGGCGCAAGATTATCGTGATAGCTGACCGTCTCGCGGCGCTGGCGAATCGGCGCTTCGAGCAGCGCCTGGAGATAGTCGTCGAGGGCGACATCAGTATAGCTGTGATGGCTGATATCGACCCGGTTCTCCGAGGCCCACACCAGTTTTTCGCGCGGCAACCGGGGTAGCTGGGAGCCCAGATTCATATCGGTCAGCAGCGTCCCCAGGTTCACCACCAGGTCGGCCTCGTCAACCCGGCGGCGGATCGGCTCGGGCGAGATGACCCCGATATGCACCCCCATGTGCTGGGGATGGTCGGCCGGAAACGCGCCCTTGGCCAGCACGGTCGTGGCGCACGGGGCGCCCGTCTTTTCGACCAGGACAACCGCCTGGTCCACAAGTTTGTGGCGGAAGACCTCGATACCCACAATCACAAAGGGTTTCTTGGCCTGGTTGAGGCGGTTCACCGTATCCCGGGCCGCCTCGGCAACCTTCTGGGGATCGGAGTGGTGACGGGCAAAAGTGCCGTCCCAGCCCAGGATGGACTTGGGCACCGTGATCTTCCGCTCGACCATATCCTGATGGATCTCGATATAGCCCGGCTGCTGGTGCAGCCAGATGGCTTGCATGACCTCATGAATATCCTCGACCGCAGTCTGGGGATTATCAATAATCTTGGCCGCACACGTGATTTCCTTGAAGACCCGAAACTGGGACTCGATTTCCTTGGCCTGATGGTGGACCAGAATACCCAGCTTGCGTTTTTCCTCACCCGGTCCGCCGCTGACGACCAGGATCGGCACCCGCTCAGAGTAGGAGCCGGCCACCGCATTGACCACATTCAGCCCACCCGCCCCATAGGTCACACACAGCACGCCGAGCCGCCCGGTCGCCCGCGCATAGCCGTCCACCGCAAAACCGGCTCCGGGCTCGTGAGAAAACGTCATCACCCGCATGTCACGGGGTTTGCCAAACTTCATGAACAGCTGGATGACCAGATCACCGGGAATGCCGAACAGGCGGCTGACGCCAGCCTTACGCAGATAGGCCACCAGAAAATCGCCGAGCTGCATATGTGCTTTCATACGTCCCTCCCTTCCCCACCATTGTAGCAAAAGGCAATCATGATCTCATCAATAGATATCGTGAGGGTATCACGATTGCCTTTCGACGCGGCTGGCGAGCGAGAGGTATGACGAAATTGCACTACGGCGAGTCGTCGAGACTGCGGATCGCCTCCATCACCTGTTCGAGCGCAGCGATCCGAGCATTGAGCCCGTCGGCCTCAATCCGCAGGGTCAGCCCGTCAATCCCGGCCTGCCGGTATGTGTGGAACCGCTGGCGCACCATGGCGAGCGTGCCGATCGCGCCGAACTGACTCACCATGGCGTCCGGCACACGCTCGGCAGCTTCTTTACGCTTGCCCGCAATCCACAGCCGCTGGACCGCTTTGGCCTCGTCCTCAAAGCCGGAGCGCTGAAATGCGGCGTTGTAGAAATTCGTCGTGGCCGAGCCCATGGCGCCCAGGCTGAACGCCACCCCCGGCTTGCGGGCGGCGATCAGCTCCTCGACATTATCGCCAATCGCCACCGGGCACGTCGCATGCAGCTCAATAGCGTCCAGGCTGCGGCCCGCAGCCTGAGCGCCTCGACGGATATGGGCAAAATGCGCCTCGGCATGATCGGGCGAGAATGAGGTCCCCAGCCAGCCGTCAGCCGCCGCCCCGGTATACTCCAGCGCCTTGGGCGCCAGGGTGGCCAGAAAAATGGGAATGTCCACCGGCGGATGGTCAATACGCAGGGCCTTGCCCTCGCCGCCCGGCCGCGGCAGGTGATGAACGCGGCCGCGGTAGCGCAGCTTCTCGCCCCGAAAGGCCAGGCGGACAATCTCGACCGTTTCCTTGAGCCGGGTCAGGGGCGCGCGGAAGGCCACGCCTTGCAGCCCCTCGACAACCTGGGGACCGCTGGTGCCCAGCCCCAGCACAAAGCGGCCCTGGGACAGATCGTGCAGCGCCAGGGCGCTCATGGCGGTCATCGACGGCGTGCGGGCGCTGATCTGCATGATACCGGTGCCCAGCCTGATACGGCTGGTGTGGCCGGCCAGATAGGCCAGCGAGGTCACCGCGTCCTGGCCCCAAGCCTCGGCCGACCAGACATAGTCCACACCCAGGCGCTCGGCCTGGCGGACAAACTCCAGCGTGCTGCGGATGTTGGTTCCGGTCGCGCCACCGACTGTGATAGATATCTTCATGCGTGTGAGATACCAGATTCGCACCCCAAAATCACGACCAACATCATGACCAAAAGCATGACCAAAAGCATGACCAAAAGCATGACCAAAAGCATGACAAGGAGGCGGCATGAACGCTCGCATCGCACCCCTCAGAACGGCCGACCTGCCCCATCGCAGCCAGTCCTTCTGGCGCATGACCGGACCGGGCGCGGTGCTGGTCGGTCTGTCGATCGGGGCCGGCGAGATTGTGCTGTGGCCGTGGATCACCACTAAGTTCGGGGCCAGCATGGTCTGGGCCGCCGCCCTGGGAGTCTTTCTACAGCTGTGGGTGAATATCGAAATCGGCCGCTGGGCGATTGTCACCGGCGAGGCGCCGTATACCGGCTTTGCCCGGGTGTGGATGGGTTTTATCTATGCCCTGCTGTTCGTCGGCTTTGTGACCCTGTTCCTGCCCGGCTGGGCGCGCATCTCGGGCGCGGCGCTCAAGGCTCTGCTGTTCGGCCCGGACGGACCCGGCCCGGACTGGATGTGGACCGGCCTCACCTTTGTGTCGGTCGCGCTGGTGCTGTTCGGGCCCAAGGTCATGTATCGGGCGGTCGAGCGGATCACGATCGGGCTGGTCGTGTTCATGACCCTGGGTCTGATCTTCGTCGCCTTTCAGGTCGGCACCCTGGACGCCGTCGGCGAGATGGCGCGCGGGCTGCTGAACTTCGGCCATATCGAGCTGGACGACGAGTTTCCCTTCAGCCGCTTTTTTGGTGCGGTGGTGTTTGCCGGAGCCGGCGGAGCCGGCAACCTGTGGTACGCCTTTTATCTGCGCGATAAGGGCATCGGCATGGGGGCGCGCATGCCGACCCTCACAAACCCGCTGCGCGGCGGGGCCGATACCGAGACGCCGACCGGCTATACCTATCCGGACACCGAGCCGAACCGCCGCGCCTTCAAGGACTGGCTGCGCTGGGTTGTGTTCGACCAGACGCTGTACTTCTGGCTGCTCAACAGCTTGACCATGTTCCTGTTCATGTTCGGCGCCCTGTGTGTGCTGCGGCCGCTCGGGCTGGTGCCGACCGAGGGCCGGATTATCTGGGACGAGTCGCTCATCCTGGGCGAGACCCTGGGCAGCTTTGGGCGCTACCTGTACCTGGTCATCGGCATGGCCGCCCTGTTCAGCACCCAGCTGGTGGCGGTCGATGGCGGCGCCCGGGTGTGGGCGTATATTGTGCGCAGCTGCTTTCGGTTTGGCCGCCACGTTGATCAGGCCCGGCTCTATCTGCCGTTTGCCGTCGGGTTCATGCTGGCCGGCACCGCCAGCACCTGGTTCTTTGAACGCTACGCGGTGACCGGACTCGGCTTCATTTTTAACGCCGCGCTGCTGGGCGGTTTTTCCATGGCCATGTATGTGCCGCTGATGCTATACCTCAACCTGCGTTATCTGCCCGCCTCGGCCCGGCCGGGGCCGGTGAACATCGCCATGATGCTGGTGGCTTCGGGCGTGTACGGCAGCTTTGCCGTGTACAGCCTGTGGACGGCGATTGTCTAGGGCACGGCGTCGAAAACCAGCCGGCCGGCCGCGTCCTGGGCTGCCAGTCGGGCCATCAGCTCGGGCGACAGGCTGATCTGACGCTGCTCGGGAAACTTGCCCGGCTCCAGCCCGGGGCGCAGGAAAAACTCCTCGGGCCGTTCCACCCCGAGATAGCTGCGGACCGGTTCCAGATACCATTGGCGGCGCATAAAGTCCGGGCTGAAATAGGTCAGGGTGTCGGCTGCCGACCATTCCATGGGCCGGATGCCGTCCCGAATATTATAGGTCAGGATATCGGCCGCGATGTCCCAGTACAGGTGGATGAAGGGCGCATAGCCACGGTCTCCCAGCTCCGGGTTGACCAGCTTGGTGCGTCGCACCTCGACCTGGACCAGTCGGCCGACCCGGTCGTACATCTCGGTGCGCAGCGGATAGAAGGCGCGCTTTTCCAGCCAGTACAGCAGACGCGGGCGGGCGTAGTCGGGAATCCAGTCGGCCTTGGCCCGGGCTTCGACCACATAACACTCGACCCCGCCGTCGGGCGTATAGTGGGCATAGTCCGCGCCCATCAGACTGATATCCTCGGTCGCCACCTCCCGAAACGTGCCATCGAGCTGGGTCACCAGCACCTGCGGACGGGTGGTCGGAAAGCGCACGGTGTCGTACAGCACATCGGTCCCCAGCAGCCGCCACGAAAACTCCCAGGCGGCCCGACCCGAGGCGTCGTCAAAGGTCACCGCCATCTGGGGAAAGGGCTCGCTGCGCCGCTGAGACTTCTGACGCCGCACCCGGCGCAGCGACGGCGAATAAAAAAACATGTCCTCCTTCTTGGCGAACTGCGGCCCGGTGCGGTAGCGGAAGACGAGATTCATCGAGCCGTAGGCCTCGGGCGGGTACAGGTGCTGGGTGAGGTAGCGGTACAACAGCTGACCGGGCTGACGGCCGATCTCAGCCTCCAGCCCGCGCGGCGCGGGATAGGCCATATAGCCCACCCCCTGGCCGGCGATGGCCAGAAAACCGGTATGGGAGATGGAGCCGAAGATGTTGGCGAACACGCACGACCAGCGCGGGCGCTGGGTAAACTCCATGGCCCGGATGCCCATTTCCTCGGCACTGTACGGCGGGCGGAAGGGATACGGCTCGGCCGGCAGGTAGGGATACTCGGGGTGACGTGGCGTGCTGGCGGCCAGCTCGAGCCGGGCCAACTCAGACTCGGCCAACTCAGCCAGGGCTTTCCAGCTGCGCCCGCCCGCCGCATTCTCACCGGCGGCGGGCGAAACCGACAGGCTGGCGACCAGCAGCAGAACGAGTCCGACCCACCGTCGGGCGAGCGGTGACCGCTGCCCAGGTATGGAGAAACCTGGGCTCAGCGGCCGTTGGGGCTCGGACTCAGGCGCGCGTGAGACGCCCACGCGGCGGCGAGCCGGTCGTTTACAGCGCGGCCAGGGCCTCACTCTGGGCCACCGGGTCCCACTGGCCGGTGGCCGGCAGGGGCCGCGAGCCGGGCTCGCGTTCGAGCGGGCTTTCCAGCCCCAGCTCCTTGGCGATCTCGCGCATGGCCGGGATGACCTCTTCACCGAGCAGCCGGATATTATTCATCCGTTCGGGATGGCCGATTGGGCCGTCGTTCTGCCACAGGCCGAAGATGCCCGGACGCAGGATTTCCATGATCTTGCGCAGCTTGGGGATGACGGTCTTGGGCGTGCCCCGAATCAGCTGGTAGGACTCCTGGGCGTGGGGGTAGAGGCCGTACACGGCCGCCTTGGCCTCTTCGATGCTCTGGCCCTCATAGCCGCTGAAGAGCTGCGAGCGGCCCTTGGGATCGGTGAACTGGCGGGCCAGACGCTGGGTCGCGGCCTTGGAGTTATAGCCGGACGGGAACAGCCATTCGGGCCGAATGGCAGTGTACATGCCCCCGCCGTACAAGTCCTGCTTGCCCATCTCCTGGGCCTTCTCTTCGGTCTCGGCGACATACACCTTCTGGAGATAGCCGAAGTTTTCCGGGCCGGCCTGGTAGCCCTCCTGGGCCGCAGCCTCGGCATACAGATTCCACAGCTCGACGGTCGGCTCCAGATAGGTGGCCAGGGCAACGTACGGATAGCGATGCTTGGCGCACCACTGGACCGTCTCGGGACTGACCAGACCCGGAATCCACATCGGCGGGTGGGGTTTTTGCAGCGGCAGCGCCCACGGGTTCACAAACCGATAGTTGAAGTGTTTGCCCTCCCAGCGGAACGGTCCCGGCGTGGTCCAGGCCTTGACGATCAGATCGTGAGCCTCGTTGAAATACTCCCGGTTATAAGACGGGTTGGTATTATTGGCGAACTGCTCCGTCCCACCGCCGCGGACCCAGCCGGCGACCAGCCGGCCCTTGGAGATCAGATCGATCTCGGCCAGCTCTTCGGCCAGCCGCAGGGGGTTGCCAACCACCGGCAGAGGGTTGCCGAGCAGCACAATGCGGACCTTCTCGGTGATCCGGGCCAGGATCGAGGCCTCCACATCGACCACCGAGCCCATGCACAGGATCAGACCGTGGTGCTCGTTCAGCATGATGCCGTCAAAGCCCATCTTCTCGGCGAAGACATCTTCGTCGAGGTACTCGTTGTACAGCCGCGAAGCCACTGCGGGATCGTAGTAGGTGTTGGGCACTCCCCAGTAGCCGTTCCTGAGCAGAACCTCCTCGGGCACCGGATGGTAGGGCCGCTCCGAAAAATACATGACATGCATGGCGCATCCTCCTTTGTCGGCCGTGCTTAGCCGAGAAACTGTTGGACGGTCTTGATAAACTCGCTCGATTGCTCAATCTCGGGCCGGTGGCCGCACTGTTCGAGCACGACCAGCTTGGCGCCCTCAATCGACTCGCTATACACCTCGCCGGCGCTCAGGGGGACTACCTCATCCTGGCCGCCCCAGATCAGCAGAGTCGGCAGGCCGCTCACGCCCTGCAGCAGATGCGGCAGGCTGGGGTTGAACAGATACGGCGACCAGGCCAGGCGGGCAACCTCAGTCCGGGCATCCTCCCAGGCCTCGAACTGCTCGGGCGTTGGTTCCCCGCCGTACAGGGTCGCAAACTCGGGCGTGCGGCCGGGGTTGAGGACGCTCTCGTCGAGGTATTTGCGTGAGGTCCGAATAAACAGATCCTTGATCTCGCCGCGCGGCGGCTGAATGCCGGTCGCCCCGACCAGGATCATGCGGCTGAACTGGCCGGCGTGGTTGGCCGCCATTTCGGCCGCAATCCAGCCGCCCAGCGAAAAGCCGATCACGTCAATCGGTACCAGCTCGCGCTCGCGTAGGACGCGCGAGTAAAAGGCGGCCAGGTCGCGGATGCTGCGCGTCCAGTCGAGCTTGGGCGACTTGCCAAAGCCGGGCTGCTGAGGGATCAGCAAACGCCGGCTGGCGGCCAGGGCAGAATGCCACTTGAACCAGCCGGGATGGCCCAACTCCTCGTGCAGGACGAGCAGCGGCCGGCCGCTCCCACCGCTGATCAGCGTCAATTCGGTGCCGGCCACCGCTAGCGTTTCTTCGGCCCACTCCTGTGCCTGGTCTGCCATACACGGGTCTCCTTTCTGTCCCCCGGCCGGCGCAAAAACCGCTCCGGCCGCTCAGCGGCCCGACTCTCAGGGCTCGGGCTCACGTACCACTCTACTCCTGTACATCCTTCCTGCCTGCCTAGTCAAACAGAGTCTCCCCGGTGACAAACACATTCCAGATCGGTATCCCGACCAGCATCACGCCTGCGGCCGGATAACACACCATATTCCAGTCATCGGTCAGCTCGACGATCAGCCCGGTCAGAAACGAGGTACCGGGCAGGGTGGCGGCGTATAGCCTGGAGCGAGGGGATACGCTGGATACCTGTGGGGACGCGGATAATGGGTTTGTGTTGTTAGTCAACTGGAACCTGTTGGGCGACGGTGAGCATACCGTGACCGCCTTGGTCGATGGGGTCGAACTGGGTCGGACGACGGTGCGGGTGACGACGCTGGGGCAGGAGTTTGTGGAGGGGGTAGCGGGAGAATGTGTGGCGGAGGACTTCCCGCACCTGGGGCAGACGGTCACCCTGGAGTGGCAGCAAACCAGTCAGAACTTCGTGATTACGGATGTACAGTAGGGGCGACGCATATGTCGCCCCTACTTGTTGTTCTGAAACAGCGACCTGGCCCGCCACAGCAGGAGGCTGGTAGCCCCACCGATCCACCGAGAGACGAAACCTGTCAGTTTCCCAGGTTTACGCCGCGACCGCCCCGCCGTCGACCGCCATGGCGTGGCCGGTCACAAACGACGCCGCGTCCGAACACAGCCAGACCACGGACTCGGCAATCTCTTCGGGCTGACCGGAGCGGCCGATCGGCTCGGCGGCGATCATCTTCTCCAGGACATCCGGACGGCGACCGCTGACCCGTTCGACCATGGCGGTCTGGATCACCCCCGGACACACGGCGTTAACCCGAATTCCCGACTTGGCGTACTCCAGGGCGGCCGTCTTGGTCAGTCCGATCACCCCGTGTTTGCTGGCCACATAGGCCGCCATGCGCTTGACCCCGATCAGGCCGGCACCCGAGGCGGTGTTGACGATGGCCCCACTGCCCTGCTGCACCATGTGCGGGATTTCATACTTCATGCACAGCCACACGCCCTTCAGGTTGATACGAATAACCGGCTCCCAGTCCTGTTCGGTCTGCTCGGCCGTCCGGCTCAGCACGCCCTCGACGCCCGCGTTATTATGGGCGCAGTCCAGCCGTCCGTAGGTGTCTAGCGCGGTCTGAACCATGGCTTCGACCGAGGCCGCCTGTGCGACATCGGTTTCGACGAAGACGGCCTCCCCGCCAGCCGCCTTGACCAACTGCACGGTCTCTTGTCCGCCGACCACGTTCAGGTCGGCCACCACCACTTTGGCGCCCTCACGGGCAAAGGCCAGTGCGGTTGCCCGACCGATCCCCGAGCTTGCTCCGGTGACCAGGGCAACTTTGTTCTGCATCAGTTCTGCCATACACGCGTCTCCTGTGTTCAGGGTATTGGCCCCTCTTCTTACACCCTGCCCTGTGCCATCCGCAAGCCGAGACGCCCGGCCCGGCTTGCGCGTTTCCGGTCAGCGGGTGTAATGAGGAAACCGGCCCCGGCTCCTGCCCCATTCAACCCAAAAGGAGGAAACACCCATGCCGCTATACCTCGACGAAATCTACTTAAACGCCAGCAGCTCGGACAACACCCAAAAAGGAGTCGCCCTCATTCAGCAGGTGCTCAAGAATGGCTTTCCGCCCGGGGTGACCCTCAAGGCCGGTCCATGGGCATCGAACGAAGAGGCCAAGATCGTGCTCATCCTCGACATCCAGGACCATTCGCTGACCTTTGACGGCTTTGCCAAGGCGGTCGGTTCAGGCACGATTGCCAGGCGGCGGCTCACACCGCTGGTCGAGTGGAGCGCGCTCGAGAAAGCCATGGAGTCATAGCGGCGTCCCGCCTGCGGAGCCGCCCGCCTGAGCCGTAGGGAGCCGGAGCCGGCCACCCTGAGGTAGATGAGGGGTTTAGCCGGAACGCAGGACAGGGGTAACCATCACGAGAGAGGTGAGCGATGACGATGAATCCAACTGATCTCAGCCCCAGAGAACGGCGAGCGCTTTCAGACCTCGCCGCCAAGAGTCAGGACGAAGCCTTGCGCGCAGCCGTCACTGCCTACCTTGAGCGCTCGGCTAAGAAATCAGAGACTAACGGCGCGGCTGAGTCAAAACAGGAACACGCTTTTCTTGAAGCGGCAGGGGGCTGGGACGACATGGACGTGGATGCGTGGCTGGAAGAAATCTACACCCAGCGGCAACCGCCAAGATATTTGGCAAAGAACGTCATCGCTTACGTCGGGCGGGCAGCCCGATTGCTGATATAGACTTGCTGATAGGAGTCACGGCGGTCCAGCACGACCTCATTCTGTTGACCAATAATCGCCGCCACTTTGAGCGGATCACAGGCATCCGAATTGAGTCACTTCCGGTAGCGTAGAGAGGCCATGGAAGAGAAGTCGGCTCTTCGGCTAAGACAGCTGTGCGTCTGCCTGCCCCGCTTCGGCCTGACCGACCAAAAACTCGTGCACCAGCTGCTGAAAGGTCTCGCGCTTGTCGCGCATCGGGCTGTGGCTGGCCTCGGCAATGCACGCCAGCCTGGCCCCGGGAATCGTGGCGGCCAGCATCTCACCCTGCTGCCAGGGCACCAGGCCGTCCTTCTGGCCCCAGACAATCAGGGTCGGCGCACGAATGCTTTGTAAGCTGAGGTCCGAATCGACGCCCCGGCCCTTGGTCAACTGAACTACCAGCCGCCTGCCCTTCCACTGGCGATTGAATTCCGGTCCGCTGCGCACGTCCTCGAGGTGGCCGCCGAAGTCGGCCGCAATCAACACCGTCCCGGTCCTGGCAAACGCGGCGGCCAGAAAGGCGTCCTCGTCAATCCGAGCCAGGTCGGCGCCGGGATGCGCCGGACAGTCCAGGCCGAGCGGATCGACCAGCACCAGACGCGCGACCCGTTCGGGCTGCGCAAGCGCCAGCCGCAGGGCGATCCAGCCGCCAATCGAATGACCGACCAGATCGACGCTGTGGAGTTCCAGGCTGTCCAGAAAACCGAGCATGATCCGGGCGTAGTCCTGGACCGAGCCGACATTGGGCGGAATCTTGCCCGTCTGCCAGCCCGGCAGCTGGGGCGCGTACACCTCGTTGGTCACGCCCATGCCCAGGTGATGGGTCTCCCAGCGTCCCCAGCCGCCGATGCCGTGGAGGTAGAGCAACGGTCGGCCCCGCCCGCCCTTGAGGTATTGGACGCTCAGCTCGCCGACCTTGACGCTGGTTCGAGAAAACTGCGATCCGTATCCGGCTCCCATGACACGCCTCCTCGCTTGTCCGCTCGATAGACGGCCGCCTCAGGCGGTGATCGTCAGCCAGTGCTTGAAGCACTCAATCTCAAAAAAGGATTCGTCGGCCTCCGGGTCAGGCTGGGGAACGTCGGCCGGTAGACGCACGCTGAGCCGGATGCTGTACCGGTCGCCGGCCACCACCCGCTGCTGGGCGGCCAGCGCGGCGTTCGGTTCGTGCTGGTCCGGGATGCGGCTGAACTGGCCGTATCTGCCCGCAAAAACGGTCCGGCGATTCTGGCCGTCCCGGTCATAGGTCTCCAACACCACCTGGGCATCGTCGGAGATTGGCTCGCCGTCGCCGGTCACCAGGTGCAGGCGTATGGCGCTGCCCCGATAGCTGGCGGTCGGACCGACGAAAATAATCTCGTACGGAAAGCCATCCGGCTCGCGCTCGGGAACCCGTATTTCCCAGCCGCAGGTCACAGCTCCGTTGTCCCGCTCGACAAACTCGCCCGCAGTCTCCGGTGCTTCCCGGACCAGGCTGTAGTTGAAGTCGCCATACAGCGGCAGCGGCCCGGCCGGTTGTTCCTGTTGCAGCTCGTAAGTCGCAGCCTGGGGCTCGACCTGGGGCTCTGGATCGCAGTTCACCTGACGCAGCGCCGGCATGACCTGCTCGGCAAACAGCCGCTTGGACTTCATGACCAGCTCGTGGGCCAGATTGCCGACATGGAACATGCCCATGAAATGCCCGTAGCCGGCAATGTGCATGTCCTTCTCCAGCCAGCGGGTGACATACTCGGGGTCGCCGCACACGATAAAGCCGTTGTCCCGCATGGTCTCAAACGAGGTGTGCGGCCCAGGAAAATCCTGCTCGATCTTGCGCCGATGCTGGTAGGAACGGTCGGTGGTCAAACCCGGCACCGGGGCCGGATTATTGACCGGCCGGGTGATGGTGCGGAAAAAATAATACACCGCCTCGCGGACCTCTTCGATGGCCTGTTCGTTGGTCTCGGCCACGTGGATCAGCCGCGCACCGACAAAATTGTCGAAGCCGGGCTGCCAGTTGAAGCGCTCACGGGCGACCTTGCGGTACAGGTCAAAGGCGTCCTTGAAGGCTGCGGGCGGAAAAAAGACCTGGGCGCCCGAGATGCGTCGCTCGGCAGCAAACTCGGCCGACTCCAGGGAGCCGGTCGGCATCCAGAACGGCAGGGGACGCTGGATCGGCTTGGGCCAGATCGACACCCCGGTCAGGTCCCAGAACTTGCCCTTGTAGTCGAAGATTTCCTCGTTCAGACATTTATGGATGATGTCGTAGGACTCCATCAACCGCTGGCGGCCGGTGAACGGGTCCACATTGTAGGAGACGTACTCCTGGGGCACCCCGCGCACAATACCGCCGATAAACCGGCCGCCCGACAGACAGTCGAGCATGGCAAACTCCTCGGCAGTGCGGATCGGGTGGCGGAGCGGAATGACGTTGCCGATCACCCCGACCTTCATCGTATTGGTCCGCATGATGATGGCTGCGGCCATCAGGTTGCAGGCCGGCTGGATATTGATGGCGGTGAAGTGGTGCTCGTTGACAAACGCGCCGTCAAAGCCCAGGTCCTCGCAGATCGCCCACTCATCGAGATGCTCGTGGTAGGTCTTGGTGACCGCCTGGGGCTCGCAGAAGCGGTTGGTAAAGCGCACCTCCGGTCCGATTTCGGCCGGCAGGTCGGGATAGGTCAGCTCATCGAAGGTATAGAACTTCATGCACGCCCCTCCTCTTGGCCGTTACGAAACGCGGGCATCACATACTTGGCAAAGCGCTCCAGCGAGGCGACGACATGCTCGGGCTGCATGCCGCCCTGGGCCACTTCGAGCAGCAGATAGGTGGTGCCGTAGAACTCCTGAGCCCAGCGGATGCGCTCTATCAGGTTGTCAGGGTCGCCGATCAGAATCAGGTTGCGGCTGTCCAGGTCGTCGTAGCTCACTCCGGCAAAGCCTTCGAGCATGACCTTATGCCGGTCAAAGCTGGGCGAGGTGTGCGGCCGTCGCGTGGCCAGGCTGCCAAAGAAATGGTAGTAGTCGAAGACGTGCTGACCACCGTGGCGGTGGGCCTCCTGGTTCGTTTCCCCGCAGTACATCTGGTACACCCCGGCCACCTCGCGCTGGGCCGGATCGTAGCCGTTGTCGGTCAGCGCCCAGTGGTAGGCGGCGATACCCTGCCGGACCGCCTCACGGTCGGGAATGAAAAAGGCCGTGGCCAGGTGAAAGCCGCGGCTGCCGGCCCACTCGTAGCTCTCGGGCGTGACCGCTCCGGCGGCATAAATCGGCGGGTGGGGCTGCTGGCGCGGCTTGGGAAAAAAGCTGTAGTCCTGGAGGGTGTAGAACTCGCCCTGATACGAGAACGGCGCGTCGGCCAGCCAGGCTTTGACCAGCAGGTCGGTCCCCTCCCGGTAACGCCGGACGTTTTCGTCCTCGTCAACGCCAAACACCTCGTAGGCATACTTGATGAACCCGCGCCCGATCCCGTACTCCAGCCGCCCCTGGCTCAGCACGTCGAGCATGGCGTACTCCTCGGCCAGCCGGATCGGGTGGTGCAGGGGCACCAGGGAGACACCGGTGCCGAGACGAATCCGTTTGGTGCGCGCCGCCGCAGCCATGGCCATCAGCGGCGGCGACCCGAACGAGTAACCGGAGTAGTGGTGCTCGCCAAACCACACCGCATCGTAGCCCAGCTCTTCCTCCAGCTGGATCTGGTCCAGGATGTGTTCGTAGTACTGCGAGGGGCTGCCGTGGATCTCGGGGTGGTACTCAACATTGTACAGGATGCCGAACTTCATGCCTGCCCTTATACACATCCCGGTTCGGATCGTGCAATGATACGAGGCTGCATGCTGAACGCTGAACGGCAGTCGTAGGGCCAGCCCCGCATGGCTGCCCGAAGACTGAATGGCGGATAAAGAGACGCGCCAACGACAGAAAAAGGAGGAGTGTGACATGAGCCTCAAGCGACCAAGCCTGGATCAACTGGCCGATGTGGCCGACCGCTACGCCCTGCATCTGACCGAAGACGACCTGGAATCCTTCCAGGGCCTGATGGACGGCATGCTGGCCTCGTACGCCCGCCTGGATCAACTCACCGTCCCTACCCTGCCGGTAACCTATCCGCGCACGCCCGGCTATCGCCCCCAGCCCCAGGACAATCCCCTGGGCGCCTGGTACTGGCGGACCGAAGTCAAGGGCGCGGATTCCGGTCCGCTGGCCGGCAGGACGGTTGCACTCAAGGACAACATCTGTCTGGCCGGGGTGCCGATGATGAACGGCAGTAGCGTGCTGGAGGGCTATGTGCCCGACATCGACGCCACGGTTGTCAGCCGCATCCTCGACGCCGGCGGCACGATTGCCGGCAAGGCGGTGTGCGAGCACCTGTGCGCCTCGGGTGGCAGTCATAGCAGCGACACCGGCCCGGTCCACAATCCCTACGACCTGAGCCGCACTAGCGGCGGCTCGTCGAGCGGCAGCGGGGCGCTGGTGGCGGCCGGCCAAGTCGATATGGCGCTCGGCGGCGACCAGGGCGGGTCGATTCGGATTCCGAGTTCGTGGTGCGGCATCTGCGGTCTGAAACCGACCCACGGCCTAGTGCCCTACACCGGCATCTTCCCCATCGACATCACGATCGACCACACCGGTCCGATGGCCCGCAGCGTGGCCGATGTCGCCCTGCTGCTGGAGGTTATCGCCGGACCCGACGGCCTTGACCCGCGCCAGCAGGCCGGCTTGCAGGCACAGGCTTATCAGCAGGCGCTGAGCGGCGAGATTCGGGGGCTGCGGGTCGGCCTTGTCCAGGAAGGATTTGGCTGGGACGGCCTGTCCGAAGCGGATGTCGAGGACTGCGTGACCGAATCGGCCCAGGCCCTGGCCGGCCTGGGCGCCGAGGTCGCCAGCGTGTCGATTCCCTGGCACCGCGACGGGCGGCATATCCTGAACGCGATTCTGATGGAGGGTGCCACCGCCCTGGTCGCCCAGGGCAACAGCATGGGCACGAACTGGAAGGGTTATTACACCACCAGCCTGCTGGACGCCTACGCCCGAGGCCAGCGCACCCGGGCCGACGACCTGTCGGAAAGCGTCAAGCTGATCGTCCTGCTGGGCGGCTATATGCAGGAGCACTATCACGGCCGCTACTATGCCAAGGCTCAGAACCTGGCCCGCTCGCTGACGGCGGCCTATGACGCCGCGCTCCAGGAGTGCGACCTGTTAGCAATGCCGACGGTTCCCCTCAAAGCCACCCGTATCCCGGCCCCGGACGCCAGCCGTGAGGAATTGGTCGCCCGCTCCATGGAAATGGCGCCCAATACCGCACCGTTCGATGTCAGTGGCCATCCCGCAATCAGCGTTCCGTGCGGCATGTCGGACGGCCTGCCGATCGGCATGATGCTGATCGGCCGGACGGGCGACGACGCGACCGTGCTGCGGGCTGCGGATGCGTTTCAGCGCCAGGTGTATATGCCGCCCAGCCCGCCGCCTGTGAACGCTGAATGCTGAATGATGAACAGCAGCCCCCCGTGGCTGCCCGAATGATGAACGGAGGACACGATGGAATTCGGCATCTGTCTGGCAACAAAAATCGACGATTGGCAGCTGATCGCCTACGCCGAGGATCTGGGCTTTGACCGGGCCTGGATCCCGGACTCGCAGATGATCTGGTCGGACTGCTATGCGGTTATGGCGCTGGCAGCCCAAAACACCTCGCGGATTCAGCTGGGCACCGGCGTCGCCATCCCCGGCACCCGGATTGCCCCGGTCACCGCCCACTCGATTGCCTCGATCAACCAAATCGCGCCGGGCCGGGTGTTTCTGGGCATCGGCACCGGCCACACCGCCATGCGGGTGATGGGCATGGAGCCGATGCGGATACGCGACTTCCGGGAGTACCTGCGGGTGCTCAGGGTTCTGCTGCGGGGCGAGGAGGTCGAGTATAGCCTGGCCGACCGGACTCGCGCGATTCGGTTTCTGCACCAGGATTTACGCTTTGTGAACCTCGACAACCCGATTCCCATCTATGTGGCCGCCAACGGTCCGCGGGCGCTGAGGTCGGCCGGGGAGTTTGGCGACGGGCTGATCTCGGCCTTTAACGAGCGTCCCGAAATCCTGGCCTCCAACCTCGACCAGGTCCGGGCCGGGGCCGAGAAGGCCGACCGCAGCCTGCCCGACCCGTTTCATACCTCGACGCTGACCACCTCGGTGGTGTTGCAGCCCGGCGAGCGCCTGGACTCCGACCGGGTCATTGACGAGTGCGGCTCACAGGTCGCCGCAGCCATCCATTTTGTGTACGAGATATACCGGCAAACCGCCAACGAGGACTTTATTCCCGAGGCGTTTCGCGGCGTCTGGGACGAGTACTGCGCCTTTGTCGAGCGGATGGAAACGCCCCAGGACAAACGCTATCTCCAGATCCACAACGGCCACTGCACCTTTCTGGTGCCCGAAGAACGGCGCTTCATCACCCCCGAGGCGATCCGCGGCGTGTGTCTGGTCGGGACGCCGGACGAGATCATCGCCCAGGTCCGGGCCGCCGAACAGGCCGGGCTGGGAGAGATCGTGCTCCTGCCGCCCAGAGACGCGGCGCGCAAGGTGTTTGCGGATTTTGCCGAACAGGTGATCCGTCGCTACTGAAGACCCTGATGCATGCTGAACGTCGCTCGGCGCTCGGCATGCATCAGGCGCTCGGTGCCGGGGCGGCGGTGCCAAAATCGAGCGGCCGGACCGGGACCAGACACAACAGCAGCGCGCACATCCCACCGGCCGCAGCGGCCACGACAAACGGCAGCACCCAGCTGGCAGAACAGCAGCCCAACCATTTTGTGCCGGACCGGCCAAGCCATGCGCCCCCCTTTGCGCCCCCTGCCACCGAGCTTCTGGGCTCACTCATAGCCACACGCTACCGGGCAAGGCAAGCCGTGACGACGCGTCCGTTGCCTTGCGGACCGCCCGCCTTTCCAGTAAGACGGGCGCATCCCGTGTGAGGAGGAGATGCTCGTGCGATTCACAACCAGCCTTATGACCCTGCTGATTAGTGGTGTCATCGGCTTTTGGCCGGCCGGAGTCCGGGCCCAGGACGAACAGACCCTGCTGACCGGTTTTCATCCCTACCGGGACGGCAAACCCCAGGTCGAGGGGCTGACGCCGGGACTACAGATCACCAAAGACAACGCCCACCTCGTCGAACAGGTGCTACCGCCCGAGCTGTTCCGGGTGGTGACGGCCGGCGACTTTTCCCTCACCATCCAGGAGACGACCGACTTTCCGCCCACTCAGAGCTATATCGACGCCTCGCTCACCTACGCCGGTCAGCCCCAGATCGGCGCAGACGGGGAACTCACCAACTATACCGCGGGACAGCCGTTTCCCCACATCGATCCGGCCGACCCCCAGGCCGGCCTCAAGGTCGCCTGGAACTTTCGCTACCGCCACTTCGGCGACACCATGCAGAACCAGGGCACGCTGCGTTCGGTCAACAATTCGGGCAACATCGAACGCGCGGTCGAGAACACCTACGCCCGGATGTACGGCATGTACCGCCCCAACCCGGATAACAATGTCGCCCAGTGGGAAAAAGAGGGCACCTGGTTCAGAGACTACTCCATCGTCCTGTCGCCCCAGGACCTCGAAGGCGCCCAGCAGCTGACCTTCCACTATGCGGCCGACGCCAATGCGAAAAAAGCCTGGGCCTATGACCCACGCAGCCGACGGACGCGTAGCGTGGTGGTCAACATGCTCGACTCCTCGTTCGGCCTGAACTTCATGGTCGAAGACTACTCCGGGTTCAACGGCTATCTGAGCGAGCACGACTGGGAATACGTCGGGGAACAGGTCGCGCTGGTGCCCGGCCTGCTGCAAAAGACGCCGCCCGAGTTTGGCGGAAAAAACGGCTGGTACCCGCTGATCCCGTGGGAGCTGCGCAAAGTTGTTATTTTGGACGCCACGCCCAAAAAGTCGGGCCACCCCTACGGCAAGCGCCGCCTGTACATCGACCGCCAGTTCTACTCGGCGCTGTGCGCCTTTGCCTACGACCACGACGGTGTCCACCAACGCACCCTGTTCCACACCTTTGCCAACCCGGCCTTTGATCCCGACAACGCCGGAGTGCAAGGCATACCGCTCCACGTCGGCAACGCCTGGGTTGACTACCTGGAGGACATGGCCAGCATCTGGACCGGTAAGGTCGTCATGAACAAGCCGATCAAGCCCAAGCGGTTTACCGTCAAGGAGATGGTGCGGCGCGGCAAATGATGAACGCTGAACGGCAGCCGTAGGGGCCGCTCCCCGTGGCTGCCCAAAGCGCAAATGCCGTAGGGGCAGCTCCCCGTGGCTGCCCGAACGATGAACGGAGACCCCATGCCCCGACTCACCAAACTCAGCCGGTCCATCGCCGGACACACCGCCCTGGTGACCGGCGCGGCCAGCGGCATGGGCCGCGCCACCGCCCATCTGTTTGCCGATGAAGGCGCCCAGGTCGCCGTGCTTGACCGAAACGGCGACGGGCTTACCAGCGTGGTTCAGGAAATCGTTCAGGCCGGCGGCACGGCCAGGGGCTGGACCCTGGACCTGATGGACGAGAGCCGCATCGCACCGGTGGTTACCGAAATTGCCGCCCATTTCGGCAGCCTCGATATCCTGGTCAATAATGCCGGCATCGACGCCGGGGTGCGTATCCACAGCAGCCGCTACGAGGAGGTCTGGGAGCGCTGTTTTCAGGTGAACCTGACCGCCCACCAGCGTCTCATTCGGGCTGCCCTGCCCCACCTGACCAAAAACAAAGCGGGCCGGATTGTGAATATCGCCTCAACCGAGGGCGTGGGCGGCAGCGCCTATGCCAGCCCGTATACGGCCGCCAAACACGGGGTGATCGGCCTGACCCGAGCCTTGGCGGTTGAGCTGGGCAACCAGGGGGTGACCGTCAACTGCATCTGTCCGGGCGCCATTCATACCGGCCTGACGGCGACCATTGCTGACAAGGCCAAACAGATTTTTGCCCGCCGACGCGTCCCGCTCAAGCGCTACGGCGACCCCGAGGAGGTTGCCCAGATGACCCTCAGCCTGGTCCTGCCGGCGGCCTCGTACATCAATGGTGCGGCGGTGATCGTGGATGGGGGCTTCACCGTGCAGAACAACGGCGGGGCGCTGAACGGCTGAGCCATCAGTCCGTGTCCGCGGCCCAGCCTTCATCCTCCCCCTGTGTACGCCGGGCGGCCACGCCAACTCCAAGCAGCACGACGAGGCCGCCCAGCAGATGGGGCAGCGTGACGCTCTCACCCAGAAAGACGTAGGCGATACCGATAGCCAGGACCGGCACCAGATTGATGAACACACCGGCCCGACTGGGTCCCAGAATTTCGACCGCCTGGTAATACCAGAAGTGGGCAAACGTCCCCAGCGTACTCTGGTAGGCCACGGCCAGCCAGGACTCCCAGCGCGTGTCGGCCAGCCGCCAGCCCTCCCACTCCGTCCACCAGCAGGCAAGGCTTAAGTACATCGCGCCCGCAATATAGGCATACGTCGTGGCCGCCAGCGGAGACACCTCGTGCATGAGGTGGCGACCATAGGTCGTATAGATGCCCCAGGCAAACAGCGTGGCAATAATAATCAGATCGCCGGGGTTGTACGCACCGGCCAGAATGACCTGCAACGAGCCGCGTGACACAATCACCGCCACACCGGTAATAGAAATCCCAATACCCAGCAGCATCCTGGCCGACAGCTTCTCCCGCAGAAACACGGCGGCCAGGAGCGCGATGGCAACAGGCGAGGCCGCGTTGAGCAGGGCCGCATTGGTGGCCGTAGTAAGATGCAGCCCCTGATAACTGCCGCCCACCGACAGCAGATAGCCGGTGAAGCCGAGAAACAGAAAACTGCCGACCAGCCGCGGCGTCCAGTTGACAGGCGCCTCTCTGGTCAGCCCGCCCCCGGCGTTCCGGCGCCGCAGATACACAAACAGGAGGAGCGCGCCAATGCTCAGACGAATGGCCGCAAACGTAAAAGGCGGGATGCTGCGCAGGGCGACTTTGCCGGTGGGAAACAGACCGGCCCACACCAGGGCGGTCAGAATCATGAGCAGCAGGGCGCGGCGGTAGGGGGAGAGGGGCATGAGGGGTATGCGGTGTCAAATCGAGCCGAACGGCGCGTCCGGGTTTTTGAGAAGGTATCAGAACCCACGGCTTTCTGCCACGCGTCCTTCGCTGCTTCGACTGGGCTTGGTGTTACGCGACGTACCGGTCAGAGCGGAGTGGTGGCTTTCGAGACGAGACCCGCCTGATACAATCGGTCAGAACATCAAAATGAGAACACCCCAGGGAGGATCGGATGAAGAGGCGTTTTGTGATCATGCTTTGTGTGGTAGCCGGCATCGCCGGATTCGTCGCGGCCTACAATCCAGTCGTGACGACCATCCTCCACTCCGATCACCACGCGCTGCTGAGCGGCCGCACCCTGCTCCTCACGCTGGAGAACCGGCAGACGGCGCAGCCGAAAACGTTTCCGGTGAACTACCTGCGCGAGGAGGAGATGGTCTACATCGGCAGTGATTTTGGCTGGGAAAAGCACCTGCAAGACGGCGCGGAAGTCCGCCTGCTCATTCAAGGCAAGGAGTATGTCGGCTGGGCGCTGCCGATCCTCGACGACCCCGAGCGCAGCGCCGCAGGGCTCAGGAAACTGCGTCCGAGGACCTACAAGTTGGCGGAATGGATCGGGTCTGTTTTCGTTGAAGTCCAAATGCAAGATCAACAAGACTGACCGTTCGGTGCGTGTATCGAGGCATTCAGCAGCCTTGGTTCTGCCGAGCCGCCATGAGCCAGACGGAGCCGGCGTCGGTTAGGCACCCGGTTATAAATCCCTGACCGCAGGTATGACCTTTTCGGCAAAGTTCTGCAGAAACTCGGCCGACTGCTGCCAGCTCATACCCGCGCGGTTTGCCATGAGGTGGAGTTCGTCCGGCGCGCCGTCGGCAAAGACCTCGCGCAGCTCGGCAATGGCCTGATCGGGGGTCATGAACAGCCGTTGCCAGTTTGGCAGGTCCTCCGGCTTCTCCGGCAGCCTGTCCATCAGCAGGGAGCTGTACGGACGAACGCCCTGGCGCTCGTAGTGGAAGCTGGCAAACGCCCCCTCCCGGTGCTCGGCCCAGGCCCGCTCCGGGTCGTCGGTGACAAAGCAACTACCGAAGGTGTTGATCCTGGCAGAGTCGGGACTGCGCCCGTTGCGCTCGCACGCCGCCCGCCAGTCCTGTCGCCACTGCCGCCAGCCCTCGCCGCCCGTCAGCCCGAAGAAGAAGCCGCCCCGACCGCCGACATCGAAGCCCAGGCGGGCGACCCGATCCATGGCCTTGGCAGAAAATACGGCCACCACAAAGGTCGGCGGATGCGGCCGCTGGACCGGCTTGGGATTGAGCCACACGCCGTCCAGCTGCCAGTGTTTGCCCTGAAAGCTGAAAGGCTGATCTTCGGTCCAGCAGCGCCGCACGATCTCCAGCCCTTCCTCGAAGCGGCCGAACCGGTGTCGGGTGTTCAATCCCAGCATCGCCCATTCCATACCAAAGGTCTGTCCTCCCTGGCCGATGCCGACGTCCAGGCGCCCGTTGGACAGAATGTCGAGCACGGCGAGTTGCTCGGCCAGCAGCACCGGGTGGTAGAGCGGCAGCTGGATGATATTCGAGCAGATGCGCACACGCTGGGTGCGCATGGCGGCTGCGGTCAGCGTCACCGGCATACTGGGGTTATAGCCTTCCGGGTCGCCGTGATGCTCGGCTAGGCTGAGCGTATCAAAGCCCAGCCGTTCCATCTCCTGCATGTGCTCGAACGCCCCGGCGTAGAATTCCGGCCACGGGGTGAACCACTCGCTCTGGGGCGGGTTGCGCAAATCGTACAGAACACCAAATTTCATGGCTCTCCTCGCTTTCATCTCTGGCAGTCGTCATCCCTGGGCGTATAAGACCAAAGCCTGACGCAAAGCACAACGTTTGCGGATACCTGACAAGCGGCCGCAGACCCAAACCCCAGGCTTGACGAAGCGCCGCGCCCTGGCCTATGACACAGGTGCTCCGCCGTAAAACGGCCGGAGTCTCAAGGAGGAACAATGACACTTGATATCCGCCCCCTGGCCGCGCCGCTCGGCGCGCTCGTCTACGGCTGGAACCCCAAGGCAGCCCTCAGCTCCCAGGATCATGCCGCACTTCTTCATGGCCTGCGCCAATACCAGGTACTGGTGTTTCGAGGCCACGAGCGACCGAGCGATATCGAACTGGTTCGGTTCGCCCGCAGTTTCGGCGATCTGGTCAAAGGCTCGGAGTGGTTCGGCGACATCGGGGAGTATGCAGAAATCCTGCCGGTCAACAACCTGTTCGATGAGGACGGCGTACCCATGGGCACGGGCGGCTCGGCGTCCCTGGAATGGCACACCGACTACTCGTATGTCTCGACGGTCGGCAAGGAGAGCTTCCTGGAAGCCTCCGAGCTGCCCGCCTCAGCGCCCCAGACCTGTTTTTGCAGTCAGTATGCCGCCCTGGAGACCCTGCCGCGCAAGACCGTGGACATGTTGCGGCCGCTGCGCGCCTTTCACAGCATCGACTATCTCTATCCCGCGGCGGACAAGCCCGCGACGGGCTCATCCCGCAACGAGCTGCGCGAGGGCTTCCGGGCCAAAAAGGCGCGCAACGACAAGCTCGGCCTCACCCGCCCGCGTATTCCACAGGCGGAACACCCGGTGATTCTCCGCCACCCGGAGTCGGGTCGCGAGATTCTGTACGTCAACCCCGGCATCACCCGGCACATCGTCGGCATGCCCCGGGACGAGAGTGACGCCCTGCTCAAAGAACTCCACACCCACTCGACACGCGCCTCCTCGGTCTATGCCCACGACTGGCAGCTAGGCGACCTGGTCGTGTTCGACACGCTGGGCACCCTGCACCGGCGCGACGCCTGGGACCCGACTCAGCGGCGCGTCATGCGCCAGCTGAGCACCCTGTGGGACCCAGCCGCAGCCGCATAATCCCACCTGAGCCTTTTCTGAAGGAATGCAGGCATACCGACCCAGACGCCTTCGCAGCCTGAGTCACAGCGCAGAACACCCCCTAGGCTGCGCTGTCGGGTCGGTCGTCGTCGTAATACGGTGAGCGGCCCGGCTTGTCCTTGAGATGGACGAAGACCTTGTGCGAGAACCACTCGGTGTACTCCCGCACGGTCACCGGCCGATACTGGGGCGGATGCTCGGCATCACAGCACGTCTCCGCGCACTCAATCAGGGTGTCCGGGCTGGGGCTGTAGAAGAACGGAATCGCATACCGGTCGCGGCCCGACTGGTTGATCACCCGGTGGAAGGTCGCCCGAAACCGACCGTTACTCCACAGGCGGAGAATTTCGCCGGCATTGACCAGAAAGGTGCCGTCTAGCACCGGCGCCTGAATCCATTTTTTCTCTGAGGTGCGCAGCTCCAGGCCGGGGATCTCGGACTGGGCCAGAAAGGTGATGAAGTCGCCGTCGATGTGCGGCGAGGCGTTGAACTGGTTCTCCTCGCACCGGGTCCCGGGGTAGTGGGACAGCCGCAGAATCCCCATCGGACGCGAGTGCAGAAAGGCGTCGTCGAAGAAATGCGCGGGCAGGTCGAGAGCGGCGGCGTACACCGGCAGCAGGCGCAGGCTGAGCGCTTCCATGGCCTCAAAATACTCGAGCAGGGTGTCACGAAAGCCGGGCAAATCCCCGGGCCACTGATTGCCGCCCTGGTACAGCGGGTCGGGCGTCTGGCCGGCCCGGCGCCCGGCCCTGACCTCACGGCCGATGAAAAACGCCTCGCCAATATCCGGCTTGCGGTCAGGCTCGTCCTGGCTGTACTTGGGCTGCTGAAAGCCCGGCGGCATATAGCCGATACCTTTGGCGTCCACCTTAACGGACAGTTTGCGTTCGAGCGGCAGGGTGTGAAAACGCGCGTTCTCGGCGAACACGCGGTCAACCAGATCCTGGGGCACGCCGTGGTTCTTGATGAAAAAGAAACCAATGTCTTCCAGCGCTCGGCAGACGTCCCGCCCCAGGCGGGCCAGGGCGTCGGGCTCGCCGGCCAGAAACGGCCCCAGGTCCAGGACCGGAATGATATCGTGATCGCTCAGCGGCTGGGCTTTTTTGAAGACAAACGGGCGGTTGCTGCTCATGGCTTCTCCTCGCGGCTCGCGTTTCCGTGCAGGATAGCCCGCCCGCCCACGGTTCGGCAAGAACCGGGCGGCCTGGGCTGTTGTCTTGATGCCCTGGCCCACGGCCTGGCCGACCGTTTGCAGCAGTCAGCGATCGAGCTGCGCACGCTGACCGTCGACGTGCGCCGAGCCGACTGGATTGAGGGCCAGAACCGGGCCATCCAGCGCGGGATCGAGGCCGGGGTGGACGGCCTGATCCTGTATGTGCTCGATCCCCTCCAGCCGGCCCGGGCGGTCGAGGCGGCGCGCCAACGTGGCCTTCCGGTCTTTACCTTTGAGCGCCCCCGCTATCCGGTCACGGCCTCGCTCGTCTACCCGAACTTCAACCACGGCGTGTACATGGCCGAGTACCTGGCTTCACTGCTGCCGGCTGCGGCGCAGGTCGCCGTCATCGGCGGTCCTGAGGTCATCGATGATATCGAGCTGGTCATGGGCATCGTGCACGGCGTCAAACACAGCGGCCTGACGCTGATGAACGATCCATTTGAGGCCCGCTACCGCAATCTGGACGACGTTGCCGAAGGCGGCCGACAGGCGGCGCGCCGGCTGTTGGCCGATTTTTCCAGCCTGGCCGGCCTCATTCCGTTTAACGACGAAACCCTGCTGGGAACGCTCGACGCGATTGAGGAGGCCGGCCGCGCGGGTGAGATGAAGATGGTATCGCGCAACGGCAGTCCCAAGGCGGTCGAAGCGGTCGTGGCCGGCCGCTCCCACGGCACCTGGGACATCGAGATCACCAACATCGGAGCGGCGGTCGGCGATCTGGTCGCGCGCGCCCTGGTCGACGGGGAGGACCTCAGAGGAGAGTCTCGCATCGCCGGTCTGGGGCGGCTCATCACTCCGCACAACGCCCACACCTACCAGCCCTGGACACAGCGGGTTCCGTATACGCCGCTACGTGAAGGCCTCGACCCGTAGGGGCAGCCCCCGTGGCTGCCCGAATACGGACGTAGCGGGGGTGGTTAGGAAAAGAGGGGCTGCCGTTCAGCCTTCCGCGTTCATCATTTGAACGTCGCCGTCACCGTGCCGACCGACGAGAACGTCGTCTGCCACGTGTCGCCCCGCGCAATCGGTGTCGGTCTGGTACACGAGCCGGTCATGACGCACTGTCCGGCCTCCAAGGCCCGCCCGTGTTCGGCCAGCCGGTTGACCAGCCAGGCCAGGGCGTCGAGCTGATCGTCAATTACCTCGCGGCCAACCGCCTGCTGGACTACCTCGCCGTTTTTCTTCATCTCAATGCCAATACCGCCCAGATCCAGATCGCGCGGATAGGGGGACACCGCGGCTCCCAGCACCACCCCCCACTGGGCGACATCATCGGCCACCCCCAGGGGCAGATCGGACGCCATATCGCTGCGCATCTGGACCACCTCGAAAGCCGGGCTGATGGCCGCCACCGCCTCGAGTACCTGCGCCCGGGTCACTCCCGGCCCCTTGAGATCGGTGCCGAGCGTGATGCACAGCTCCGACTCGATCACCGGCTTACCAATGGCCGCGTGCTCAAAGGTGTGGCCGCTGGCATACTGGTTCTTGGCCAGCAGATAGCCCCGAACCGGCTCGCTCAGCTTGAGCATCTGGCGGGCGGCGTCCGAGGTGCCGCCAATTTTCCAGCCGCTCAGTTCCTCGCCGCTGGCCAGCAAACGGTCCAGAATACCGAGTTGGACCTGGTAGGCATCGCTCAGCGAGAGCGTCTTTCTGAGTGCCTCGGGCGCGTGGTCGCCCGCCTGCATCGCCTGCCATAAAATATCCGTTGCCTGTTTCACATCCATGTCTGATCCTCCTTAATGCGGGCAGCCACGGGGGGCTGCCCCTACCGCTGCCGTTCGTCATTCAGCATTCAGCATTTTCTCAGCCCTTTGGCAAACCCAACACCCGCTCGCCGATAATATTGTGTTGGATCTCGCTGGTGCCGCCGGCAATCGTGTACTGGCGGGCGCTCAGCACGCGGTTGAGCCAGCGCGGGGCGTCGGGCACGGCTTGGGTCTCGGCCTCCAGCAGGGCGTAGGGCCCGAGCAGCTCGCTGGCAAAGGCGGCGATGCGCACGCCGAGTTCAGAGCCGGCCAGCTTGAGGATCGAGCCTTCCGGCCCCGGCGGCTGGCCTCTGAGCTGACGGGTCAGGCTGCGCAGGCGGGTGTATTTGAGGGCTTCCTTTTCAATCTCAAACGCAGCCAGGCGCTGGCGCACCCAGCTGTGCTGCCAGGCCGGCCGGCCGTCGATCTCGACCTGTTTGGCCAGCTCGGCCAGCCGCCGGATCTGTGACCCGCCGCCACCCCCGCCGGCCGCGCTGCGCTCAAACATCAGGGTGGTGATAGCGACCTTCCAGCCCTCGTTTTTGGGTCCCAGCAGGTTGGCCTTGGGAATCCGCACGTCCTCGAAAAACACCTCGTTGAAGTGGCTGTGGCCGTTCAGCAACACCAGCGGCCGGACGCTCACCCCCGGGGTTTTCATGTCCAGCAGGAAATAGCTGATGCCCTTGTGTTTGGGCGCCTCGGGGTCGGTTCGGGCCAGCAGCACCATCCAGTCGGCATACTGGGCGCCCGAGGTCCACACCTTCTGGCCGTTGACAACAAACTCATCGCCGTCCTCAACCGCCCGGGTCTGCAAACTGGCCAGGTCGGAGCCCGAGCCCGGCTCGGAGTAGCCCTGGCACCATACCAGCTCGCCCCGCAGAATGCGCGGTAAAAAGTGTTGCTTCTGTTCCTCGCTGCCCCACTGGGCAATCGTCGGGCCGGCCAGCCCCAGGCCCACATAGCCCGGCAGGATGGGCGCCCGGGCGTGGGCGTACTCCTCGTTGTAAATGATCTGCTCCATCAGCTCGGCGCCCTGGCCGCCGTACTCCTTGGGCCAGGCCAAGCCGATCCAGCCAGCCTGGTACAGCTGTTTATGCCAGGCCATGCGCTTGTCAAAAATCTCGCGGTTGGGCGCCACCCGCTCATCCATGGCGTCTTCGACCTTCAGCTCGGACGGCAGATGCTCGGCCAGCCAGCTCCGCACCCGCAGCCGAAACGCGTCTTGTTCGGGGGTGTACTGAAAGTCCATAGTCCCTCCTGATTATGGTGTGGTCACATTTGTCATTGTTCCGCTCCTCTGTATGCGGCCGGCCGCATTCCCGGCGGTCGGATGGCCGCGCAGCGAAAGCCGGTGACCGGACTGCGGGTAAATTCGGGCGGAATGAAATGATCCCGCAGCCACGTCACGGCGATAACCCGTGGCACGTCCCAGCCGCCACCGCGTAACACCTTGGGGCCGCCGTGCTGCGGCCCGGTCGGATTGCGTGGCGGTGCAGACGCATAATAGTCCGGCGCATACCAGTCGGCCACCCACTCCCAGACGTTGCCGGCCATATCCAGCGCGGCATACGGGCTGGCCCCGCCGGGATACGAGCCGACCGCAGCCGGTCGCGCTACCCCTACCCCGGCCGTCATCGCCCGCTGCCAGGCCGACCAGACGCCAAAGCTCGGCAGCGGCCGAACTGCAACTGCGTCAGCGCTGTGCAGGCGGCCGGCGTCCCACTCGTCGCCCCACGGATAGCGCCGCCCGTCGGCGCCTCGGGCAGCCTTTTCCCACTCGGCCTCGGTCGGCAGCCGCTTGCCCTGCCAGTCGCAGAACGCCCGGGCGTCGTACCACGAGACCCCGACCACGGGCTGCTCAGGCTCGGACAGCTGCCACGGCCCCTGCCAGAAATGCGGGCGTCGATGGCCGGTCGCCTGCACAAAGCCCTGGTAGGCACGGTTCGTCGCCTCGTGCCGATCCAGATAAAACGCGTCGAGATACACGCGATGCCGGGGCCCGGAGTGCTGGACTACAAAACGTAGCCGGTTCTGCACCGGCCCCTGCCAGCCAAAGTCGAGCACCCGCTGCTGTTCCTCGGGGCTGGCGCCCATGACAAACTCGCCGGCTGGAATGTGAACCATCGGAGTCGACTCGGCCGCCACGGCCGTCGCCCCGACCCCGAGTGCCGTCCCCAGCACCACGGCCAGCATCCGGCCCAGCCGCCTTCCCACCATCTTCACTGTCTTCCGTTCAGTATTCGGGCAGCCACGGGGGGCTGCCCCTACCGCTGTCGTTCATCATTCAGCGTTTAGCGTTCAGCATTTAAGAAGTCCACGACAATCCGATTAAACGCCTCGGGCTTCTCAAAGTACACCGAGTGGGCCGCATCCGGCACGTGGACCAGCCGTGCGCCCGGCAGCCGTCGCGCCACCGGTTCGATAATATGGGCCGGCATCAGGCTATCCTGCTCGCCAACGATGAACAGGGCCGGGATGCGGTGTTCGACTATGGCGTCAACCTGATACTCCACATCAAACTGCGCCCCCAGATTGGCCGGCTTGGGCAGGTTCATGGCCGTGATCTCGTGGTACAGAAAGCGGTGGGCCGGTTTGTCTGCGGCAAACTGCCGGGTGTAGGCCCCAGCCCAGATCTGCCGCGCCCCGGCGTTGCGCATATCGGCCATATGCTGGTCCACCGCGCGGTCGCGTATCCCGCCGGTCGAGTCGCCCAGCACCAGGGCGCTGACCCGTTGGGGCTGGAGCGCGGCCAGACCGATTGAGGTCCAACCACCCATTGACTGGCCGACCAACGCGGCTGTGTCGATCTCCAGGTGATCCAGCAGGCCCAGCAAATCGTGCGGATAGGCGTGGGCGCCGGGATCATCGGGCACGTCGCGCGTCAGCCCGTGGCCACGATGGTCGAACGTGATGCAGGTAAACGACTCGGCAAACACCGGCACCTGCTGCCACCAGCTCAGGTGGCTGCCACCCCCGGGATGGGCCAGGACCACAGCCGGTCCCCGGCCGTGGACTTCGTAGTACATGGTGATGCCGTTGGTTTCGACAAAAGGCATGCCCCTCCCCCTTCAGGCCGGGACCATAGCGCACTCCGGCTCACCTTCCCAGAGCCTTTGAGACTCCCTCGGGAGGTTGACAAATTGCAGGCAAGGGGGAGTGACAGCCTCCTGAAACTCACAGTCTGGTTGAGGAGGACCTGATGTCTCTATCTGCTTCATTTTTCTTCGGTCTCATTACCCTGGCTTCGTCTTTGGCCCACGCGACCACATTGGAGAATCCGGGGAAGAATTTATCCTATTCGGGCATCGGGGTGATCTCGGGCTGGAAGTGCGAGGCCGAAGGGACCATCACGGTCAGATTCGACGATGATGAGCTGCTAACCGTTCACATGGTCTATGGCAGCGAGCGAGGCGATACCAAAGAGACGCCAGAGGGAGAGATCATCTGCGGAGATACGGACAACGGCTTTCTGGCTATCTTCAACTGGGCGCTACTGGGTGATGGGGAACACACGGCCGTGGCCTACGACAATGGGGAGGAGTTTGCGCGGAGCACGTTTGAGGTGGGGACCTTGGGAGAAGAGTTTGTGCGGGAAGCGGAAGCCGAGGTACGGGTCGAGGATTTCCCGTCGCCCGGGGAGAGTACGCTGCTGGTCTGGAATGAGAGCAGCCAACACTTCGAGGTCGTCCCGGAGAGTCCTTCCAAAGGAGAGTGTCGAGCCGGGTTAGTTGTGAGTCCGGGTGAGAGTTGCAGCTTCGGAGACAGCAATTTGACTTTCTCTGTCAGTGCGGGCGGACAAGGATGCCTGATGCGCCCCGGATATACCAGCTGTGTCGGCGAGGCGTATGATTGGGAGAGCACGAAGGTCAACGATCTCGTCATCACCCTTGTGGCTCAGCGAAATCCTGACAACAGTTGGACGATTGAAACGGCAGGTCTTGAGAGCCCCTCCGGCTTCGCTCCGGCAGACCAAGCGGCGTTTGATCGTCTTGTGGTCGGCAAGCGGGCGGTCAGCGTGGACGACTCACGGTATTATATCGAGTTTTCATCTGCCGGACGGTTCGTGGAGTATGAGCCGGGCGAGCGTTGGCCGGGGAGCTATCGCTATAGTAATACGGGACCAGACACGGGCACGCTGACCCAGAATTATGATGACGGTGACGTGTGCACAGCCCGATTCACCTTCACCTCGGCTACGACAGGCACCTCACGATACAGCTGTAACGATGGAGAGCAGGGCGGAGGCAATTGGCGGCTTGAGTAGCCTGACTGTCGCCTCAGTGGAGCTGACCACCTGACCAAACCTCACGGCGGTTTACACTGGACCGAATTTCAGGAGTGTTCCAACACGATGTACACCCCGGTCTCAAGAAGGATATCCGTTCCGACCTCTGCCGTTCGCTGATATAGGCCGCTCGCTTCCCCTTCGGAGACTGGGGCGGGGGTGCGGACGACGAGGTAACCTTCATGGGTATGGGTGACATCCACTATCTCTAGCGGTTGAAGCGCTGCTGTGTACCGACTGAGCGCCTGCTGTTCAGCGGCTGACAGACCCTCACAGATCTGCCGAGCAAGATGAGTCATACGCTTTTCTCCAGGAGAGTCTGGGAGGCCGTTAGGAACTCCTGCGTTAGCTTCAGCTGTGCTTGGACCTGATCGTGGGACCATTCTCCCCCTTTGGGGCGATAATCACAATGAGCTATGAGAAGAGCGATTGTAGCATGAAATGCTGCGTAATAGGCGCGGCTGGTTGCCGCATTCGGTAACGACGGCTCATTATGGCAGAGCACTTCGGCTGCTCGCAGATTCTCCTTCGCTCGCTCCCAGTATGGTTGCCACAGCTCTTCAGCCATGAGACACAACCAGCAGTAGGGGCGACCAGCGCCGCCCCTACTAGCCACTACGCTACCGCTTTTTGACCCAGCTGCTGCAAGCGCGGCATGACCTCGGCCGCGAACAGCCGCATGCTCTGCTCGCTGTCTTCGTACGGCATGCCGCCATAGCTGAACACGCCGGTGAAGGCGTCGCAGCCGATCTTGGAACGGATGTCGAGGACTCTCTCGAAACACTGGTCCGGCGTGCCCCAGACCTGGAGGTTAAGGAAGAAGTCGGTCACACCCTCAACACTGCCCATAGCCTCAGACATCTTGCCGTAGTACTCGTAGCCCTTGGTCTTGGCAAAATGACCGCCACCAAAGTTGTAGTGCTTCATGGCCGACTGCCAGTAGGCGCCGATGTAGCGTCGGGCCATCTCTTCGGCCCGGCCGGCGTCCTTATCGCAGAAGACCCAGCCGCCGGCGATCGGCGCCGGGGCCTCGGCCTCGTTGACCTCACGGTAGATCGTCCGATACGTCTCCAGCTCAACCGCCACATCTTCCCACGGCTTCTGGGGGATAATCAGGATGCCGACGCCCAGGCGGGCCATGATCTCGGACGACTCGGGGGAAACCGCAGCGGCATACGTCCGGCCCTTGAAGGATTTGAACGGCTTGGGACGGATGTCTTTCTTGGGCTGGGTATAGAACTGCCCCTCGTACTCGCAGTAGCCCTGTTCAAGCCCGGTCAGGACCATGTCCGCAGCCTCGACAAAGCGTTCGCGGGACTCGCCCATATCGACCCGGAAGCCCTCGAACTCGACCTGCCCGGCGCCACGGCCAAGCCCCAGGATCAGCCGCCCGTCGGACAAATCGTCCAGCATCGAGATTTCTTCTGCGGCCCGCATGGGATCGTGCCAGGGCAGGACGACGACCATCGAACCCAGCTTCACCGTCTTGGTCCGGCCGGCCATATAGGTCAGGAACTGAAGCACGTCGGGCACCATGGTGTAGTCGGTAAAGTGGTGCTCAACGCTCCAGATCGAGTCAAAGCCAAGCGGCTCGGCCAGGTCGGCCAGCCGAATCTCGTTTTTATAGACCTCATAGTCCGAGATCTTCTGGGCCGGGTTCTGGCAGATCGCAGCCATGCCAACCTGCATCGGCGAATCGGGTCGTGCTGTCATAGTCTCTGTCCTCCTTCGGGTAGTTGCAATACGCTGACATCAGTCTTCAGCAGCTCAATAGCCTAGCTTATAGGTAGAAAGAAATATAGCTGGCGGTCGGTTCAGTACGCCACACTCTTCACCACACGGCCGGGCAGGCCGCCCTGGTAGTCGTTGTGGGCAAACAACACCTCACCGTTGACGATGGTGTAGGCCACGCCCTCGGACCGCTCGATGAGACGTGGCTTGCCCTGGGGCAGATCGTTGACCCATTCGCCCGGACAGGTTCGGACCGTGGTCGGATCGAACAGGACCAGGTCGGCGTCCAGGCCCGGGGCCAGCCGGCCCTTTGTTCTGAGGTCCAGGAAGTCGGCCAGCTCGGAGGTCACCCGGCGCACGCCCTCTTCCAGGCTCAGGAACTGGCGTTGGCGCACCCACTCGCCCAGGATATAGGTCGGCACCCCGGCCTCGCAGTGCTGGTCCACATGGGCGCCGGCGTCCGACAGCCCGATCAGGACGTTGGGCAGAGTCATGATCTCGCCGACCGCCTCGGGGTCGGAGTTGATGATCGACACGGTCACACCCAGTTCGGTCCGTTCCTCAACGGCCAGATCCATCAGCACGTCGACCGGGTCTTTGTCCAGCCGCACGGCGATATCGGCCAGGCTGGCGTTCAGAAACGGCTTGTTGCGCTCGGTTTGCACCCGGGTGACGTGCAGCCGGTCCCACTGACCGCGAAACAGCAGCCCCCGGCCGGCCGCAATGTCGTCGCGGAAGGCGTGACGGAATTCCGCCGAGCGGTACAGCGTCAACTGCTCCTCCACCGTCCGGTTGAAGGCGCCCTTCCACGACGGCAGCTCGGAGAACAGAAACGGGTTGCGCAGGCTGTAGTACTGCGAGATCGGTCGCGGGTTGACCTGGGGAGGGATACGCAGCCCCTGCTCCAGAAACGGCTGGACCCGGGCGTGAATGCGCTCGCACGCGCCGGGCAGATCCGGCATGTGGATCAGGGCCAGCCAGGTGACCGGCCGCTGGCTCTCGTGCGCCATGTGGAGCAGCAGGTCGAGTTCTTCGTCTCCCAGCTCACCGGCCTGGCGCAGCAGGGCGACCTCGATCACGCCCCTGTTCAGCTCGCGCATCACCCGGCCCAGGGCGCTCAGCTCGGCCTTGCTGGTCAGGCGGCTCGACAGCGGCTTGCCCTGATAGCCGATATGACGCGGGATCAGGCTCAGGGAGAAGCCATAGGCGCCGGCCTGCATGGCCTGGCGAAAGAGCTGGGTCATACGCTGGATCTCGTCCGCATTGGCCGCCCGCTCGGACGCAGCCTCGCCCATGACATAAAAGCGCAGCGCCGACAGGGGGACCAGAAATCCGGCGTTGATACCGATGCCCCGCCGGGCAATGGCGGCCATGTACTCGGGAAAGCTCTCCCACTCCCACGACACCCCGTTCATCAGCACGTCATACGGCATGGCCTCGACGTTGACCAAATCCCAGGCCATGATCTCGCGCTCGGCCGGACGACACGGCGCCACCCCTACGCCGCAGTTGCCCATCAGCACCGAGGTGACGCCGTGCCAGCACGAGCTGGTCAGCAGCGGGTCCCACGAGATCTGGGCGTCGTAGTGGGTATGGATGTCGATAAAGCCGGGGGCCAGGACCAGTCCGTCGGCGTTGATCTCACGCCGGGCGCTGCCCGAGACCGTACCGATCTCAACAATTTTTCCATCGCTGACCGCCAGCCCTCCACCGTACACCGGAGTCCCGACGCCGTCGCAGATCTGCGCGTTTTTGATCAACAGGTCGTATGCCATGGTCTGCCTCCTTTTTGACGACCGCCAAGATAACCCATACCCCACACTTTCTCTACCTTGCTTGTGTGGGCCGGGAAACATACCGTATTGGAGAGATCGACAGGAACACGAGGGAGAAAACAGCGATGCCGTATGAAGCACTGTTGGCAGAGACCGTCTATATACGTGGCCACCAGGCGGACGAGATCGACGCCTATTTTGCCCGCCCCCTGGGAGCCGGCCCGTACCCCGGGGTCGTGGTCATCCACCATATGCCGGGCTGGGACGAGGCGACAAAGGAAATCGTCCGCAAATTCGCCCATCACGGCTATGCCGCCATATCGCCCAACCTGCACTATCGCGAGGGCAAAGACACGCCTGCGGCGAACAGCGCCAGCGTCCGGGCCGCGGGTGGCATGCCGGACGACCGCACCCTTGGGGACATACAGGGCGCGCTGAGTTTCCTGAGCGCCCTCCCCTACTGTAGCGACAAGCTGGGCGCCATCGGCTACTGCTCTGGGGGACGGCAGGCGTATCTGGCGGCGTGCAAGATCCCGCGCCTCAGCGCGGCGGTTGATTGTTACGGCGGTGGCGTGGCCGCCGCTCCGGACGAACTCACCGACCGGCAGCCCGTGGCGCCCATCGACTTCACCGCCGCCATGCACTGCCCCCTGTTAGGCTTGTTCGGTCAGGAAGACCGGCGGCCTTCGCCACAGGAGGTGGCAAAAACCGAGGCCGCCCTCAAACAACACGGCAAGACCTACGCATTCCATACCTACGAGAATGCCGGACACGCCTTCTTTTCGGTGGACCGCCCCCACTACCGACCGGAGGCTGCGGTTGACGGCTGGCGGAAGGTTTTTGCCTGGTTTGATACCTACCTGCGCTGAAAAGCTCCCCGCGCCGTATGAACGAAGCGAGAGAGGATTATCAGCAAGCGCTCGCCTCAGCCCAAGAGACTGATAGCGAAGCGCACCCTCAGTCGTCTCAGCACCGACGAAGTGCCGCGACCATAGCGTCAGTGGGGACCGGGTCGCCAGTGCCGGCTCGGTCCGATTACTTTGATTAGCCCTCTTTGAACGCCTTTGTCACTGCCCAGCTCCGTTGATACCACTGCAGCCAGCGGTCGGGCCAAGCTTGACACTTTGGACCTTGTAAACTCGCCATGAAGAACCGCTATGACGCCTGATATCCGCTACCAACCGGATGAAACCCCCCCGCTCCCGCTCACCCTCGCCCTCGGCCTCCAATATGCGCTGCCCGCCGTCACCTCGATTATCATCGTCCCCTCCATGATGATCCGCCTCGGGGGGCAGGGGGAGGCGTATCTGTCCTGGGCCGTGTTTGCGGCGCTGGTTATCAGCAGCCTCACGACCCTGATCCAAGTCGTGCGGATCGGCCGTTTTGGCGCCGGCTATATCCTGCTCATGGGCAGTACCTCGACGTTTCTCGTCGTCTGTGTGCCGGCACTCGAACAGGGCGGGCCGAGTCTGCTGGCCCCCCTGATTGTCGTCTCCCCGGACGAGGCGGAATTCTCGCTCCGCTTACTCCGGCATCATGCTACGTCCGTGCGGCATCGGCAGTTTCACGATACGGACGTGCTGCTGGTCCGGGTGGAACCGTAGGCGGAGGTAGCAGAGGAGCCGGCCTGATTGTCCCCCAGGGTTACGACTCTCCCAAGCGTGACACTTCGCCCGTCATCGGCCCTGTTCTCCGCTGGTCTGGGGCTCCCCTCCAGCGGCAGGGCCGTAGCTTCCCGAGCGGGATTGAGGCATAAGGAACCGAACGCGTAGGGACCGGAGGTGAGGATGCAGAGGTGGATTGGGGTGGTGTGGCTGGTGGTGATGTGTACGGCGTGTGGACCGCACAAGCCGGCGCCGCCTTCCGCTCAGTTCGTGACCTGGAGCCACCAGGCGGCGAGCCCCAGGTGGCTGTGTGTCCTACCCTTTACCAACGAGACCGCCCAGCCCGAGGTCGGGAGCCAGGTACGCCAGAGCTTTGCCGGCCACCTGAGCGTCAAGCGCTTTCGCGATGTCGAACTGCACGAGATCGACTCCAGGCTGCCGGCGGACTGGCGCCAGCTGCCGGCCCAGTCGCTGGGCAAAATCCTGGGCTGTCACGCCCTGGTGTACGGGCTCGTCTCCCGGGCCCGGCGGCTGTATCTGGGCGTGTACGCCGATATTGCCCTGGACGGCGGGATTCTGCTGATCGAGACCCACACCGGCCGGACCCTGGTCAAGGCGACGTACCGCACCCGTCTGCGCCTCGGCGGCGTGCCGTTCTCCCCCCTCGGCCTCGTCGTAGGGACGGTGATGACGCTGCGCCATATCACCAAGGCGCAAATGATGCGCGCCATTGATGACCTGGGCCGCAATCTGGCCGCCGCGGTTCCCGATCTGCCCCCCGCGTCGCGCCCGCCAGGCAGGAAACGGAAACTACCGCGCTGACTGAGAGTTGACACTTTGCGCGTTATCGGACGTGGACGGCCAAGCGTCCGATAACAAGTCTAGGAAAATCAAGGACTTACGGTCTGAGGCCGGCGAGGCGCGGCTGAATAAATCGCGGCTCAATGGGCGAGCTGGCCAAAGATTGTCCAGTCGGGGGGTACGTATCGGCATCGAGCGCTGGACTTGCAGGTACTGTCCTAATTTCCCGCCGGACGGCCTAGTTTCAGGCTGAACGGCCTCATTTGATTTTTCCGACGACCTCATTACGACAGTACCCAAGAATTGTGACAATTGACAAGTGCCATAGTGCATATTACGGTTTGCCATGATACAGCGCTTCCGCAGTCGGGCGCTCCGCCGGTTCATGGAACGCAGCGACGCACGGCGCATTCACCCGGCGCACCGCTAGAGAGTGCGCGACATCCTGGCGCGCTTGAATGCGGCCGCTGGGCCGGCCGACCTGGATCTGCCCGGTTTGCGGCTGCACCGACTGAAGGGCGAGTATGCCGGATTTTGGGCCGTGCTCGTGCGCGCCAACTGGCGCGTGATCTTTCGGTTTGAAGCCGGCCATGCCGTCGACGTGGACTATCTGGACTACCACTAGAAGGAGCCTGCCATGCTCATGCACGACCCGCCCCATCCGGGCGCGTTCATCCGGCGTCAGTGTCTCGAACCCCTCGGGCTGACGGTGACGGCCGCGGCCAAGGGGCTCGCGGTGTCGCGTAATACGCTGTCCCTGCTGCTCAACGGCCGCCTGGGGATTTCTCCCGAGATGGCCATCCGGCTGTCGGAGGCGTTTGGAGGCAGCCCGGAGAGCTGGTTGCAGCAGCAGCTGCAATACGATCTGTGGCACGCCCAGCAAAATCGGAAAGCGGTCGCCATCCGCAAGTTTGTTCCCGCTCCGTTGCGCCCCGAGGAGCAGGACCAGCTGGAAGGGTAGGTAAAGCGGCGAGGATGGCCGTAGAACTTTTGCAGTTGGCGCAGCAGGCGATGGCCGCGTTACAAGTGGCCAATCAGCCGAATTGGGCAGAGGTCGCGGGTCTGTTCGTGAGCGCCGTGGGTGAGCTGGGTAGGAAGGGGAAAGAAGCATGAATAGCCAGGCCATCGCCGCTATCGAGGAGCATGTTTTCACCTATGCCATGCGGCAGCCGTTCGAGCAGCGCCGCCGCCCTGGGCCGCTCTTACTCTACGACCCCGACCGACCGAGCAAAGATCCGCTCCGCTCTCTCCTGGCCCGGCAGTTCCCAGCGGCGTTTGCCGATCTAGAGGAAGATCAGGCCTGGGCCGCCCGGGCTGGTATCTGGGCGGGCGCGTTCGTGGCGCCGTGGGCGTGGCGGCGCGGCCAGCGGTTAGACTGAAAGTTGACATAGCGCCCCTTCTCAGACGTACCCTAGGAGGAGACCAAATATGGCACATGAGTCTAGAAGCGGTCTCAAAACCCTATCCACTAAGGTAGAGTAGGAGTGAGGTCAAGGATAAGGAGCGCCTGATGACCCGC
>JAGWBB010000015.1:0-28381 GCA_021296095.1 Desulfurellaceae bacterium
GCGTGAGCTGAAACCACCAACCAGAGCCACACCGACCAGACCACACACGACGTGCTTTGTCCGCATCAGACACCTCCTGCGAAGATTTGCTCCGAGCCCTAGCACAATCCTGACACGGTTTTCAAATACAGAAGGTTTGCGTCATCTGTCTCCGGGCGAACGGGATGAGCCGGGGATGAGCGACGGCGCTCACGATCCACGCCTCATCATCCAGGCTCGCATTCCTCAATCCGCTCACGCGCGCCACACCGGGTCCCGGCCTTGCACAATTGCACAGAATCAGGAAATACTACGGGGACCTGTAAGGCAGAGTACACCCATGCAGAAGCAGATTCGCTCCAGAGTGCTTGCGGTCGGTCGCCCCCTGCGTGTCGAGCTTCAGCTTGACGGCGAGTGGCTTGAGCGGCTCCGCAAGCTCCTTCAAGACATGGGCGAAGGAGACGCAACGTATCCGCTCCATCGCTATCTTGAAGAGCTGCTTGAGGCCGATATCGTCCATAGGGAAAACCACAGCCGTCGCCACGCCCACTACCTGGAACGAGAGACGATTATGAGCTGGTTTGAACAGGGACGTAAGGCAGAGAGCGAGGCCCAGGCGGCTGTCGTCAAGCGTTGAGCCCCTGTTCCGGCAGCCAGCGGGAGAGAGGGCCCGCATTTTCCGTGTGCCGTCCAGCCTGCTTTTTCCGCGAGCCGTTCGCGTGAGACCGCTCTATGAGCCTGGCCAAACTGTGCATCATCCTCGTCCGTCCGAAATACTCGGGCAATATTGGCGCTGCCGCCCGCGCCATGGACAACTTCGGGGTGCAGGACTTACGCCTGGTTGAGCCGCCCGCCTTCCGCCGTCAGGAGGCGGAGACCATGGCGGTTCACGCCCGGGGCGTGCTGGACCGGCTGCGTATCTATCCGTCGCTGCGCGAGGCCAGCGCCGATTGCCACCGGGTCATCGGCACCACCTGCCGTTCGGGCCTGTACCGTGAGGGCGGGCGGGCACCACGCAGTCTGGCGGCCGAACTGGTGCCGACTCTGGACCTGAACCACAGCGCGCTGGTGTTCGGCCCCGAAGATACGGGCCTGACCAACGCCGACTTGCGCTACTGCCACGGTGTGGTGACCATCCCGACCGCCGCCCACTTTCGCTCCCTCAATGTCGCCCAGGCCGTCCTGATCTGCTGCTATGAACTCTTTCTGGCCGGGCAAGCGACCGCGACCGGCGACCCGTCTAGCGCTCGACATCCGGGTGATGGGACCGCACCCGTCCACGTCGCAGCCCGTGAACTTGCGCTTGCAGAACGCCAAGAGTTCATGTACGACAAATTGCAGCAGGCGCTCCTCAAGCTTGGGTTCCTGCACCGTGATAATCCAGACCACATCATGATGGCGTTTCGGCGCATACTCGGACGGGCGGGTCTGGAAGACCGCGATGTTCGCATTCTCCTGGGTCTGGCGCGCCAGATCGACTGGTATGCCACACATGGCTGGAGGTCACAGTCCTCGGAGCCGGCACGACACAACACGCAGTCAGCACACCGCAAATAGGCGAACCGCCCAGACACGGCCAGCCGACACCCACGCACCCAGGACGAGAACGACACAGCATGGCGGAAATCATCTCCATACGCAGTCTTCGCCAAGCCCGGCGCCGACACCAGGAACAGGTCGTGCTCGGCAGCTGTCTCGCGCTTATTGAACAGAGTCTGCACAATCAGCTCGACGAATTTGCGTCCGCCCCTGAAGAGGAACGGCCGGTGCGGGCGAGTAAAATTCGGAAGTTGGGAGAATTGTTGGAATACACGACCGGTCTGCTCTAAGGAGCTGCCCGGGCTCGAACTTCGCCCCGGTCACACGTCCGGTCCGTTACCCTGAAACGTCCCCACTTTGCGTTTCAGGCCAGGAAAGGAGTGTCATGGCAAAAGCTGCCGATTCGACACCGAAACGTGGAAAATCCACGGCCAAAACCGCAACCAGCGCAAGAAATGGCGCGAGTGCGGCAAAAACGACGACGGCCGCAAAACCGCGCAGTCGGGCGACGAAACAGGCTGCCGCGACCCGGGCAGCACCCGCCCTGGAACAGCCGCTCGCGCAGCTCACGGCCCGGGTCGACGCGCTGGAAGAAACCATCACCACGAGCGTGTCTACGCTCCACACCCAGCTGCAAGCAATGCAGGCCGAATGGCAGTCCATGAAGGACCTGCTGCAGACGGTGCAGCACGCCCAGCACGAAGCCCAAGAGCGCCAAGTCAGTCAGGCGACGACCAACGGTGCCGATCCCGAGGAACCGTCAGAAACCTTCTTGCCGATTGTCGCCGACCTCATCCGACGCAACCTGACCGAACACCTGTCGCCCATGACCGCCACCCTGCGCCGGCTTGAGGAACGGATCGGCTTTGTCAGCAATCGCCTCAAACCCGCTCCGGGCGGGCAACAGAAACAGTGGCGCCGAGATCAGCGCGACCAGCGCGACCAGCGCGACCAGGGCCACCACTCTCGCTCCCGCGGCCAGGGCGCGACTCGTCAGGGCCAGTCGGGCCAAGCCTGGACTCCCCCGTCTGCGGCGTCTGTTCAGGGACATTTTGCCCCCCGCCGGTATTCCAGCGACTTGCAGATCGGGGATGAGGACGAGTAAGGGACTGGCGTCTCTGTCTGACTGGCGAGGAGAACCCGCAAGGCGGTCGGCTAATCCAGGGCGTGGGGGTCGGCGCGCAGCCCAATATCACGCAGCGCGGCGCCAATCTGGCTCTTGCTCCGCTCCAGAGATTGAAACAGGGCAACCGCATCGGGGACCTCCGGGTCCCAGTAGGCGACCAGCTCGCCGTAGCGTTTCATGAGCGCCCGATTATCGGCAAGATCGTGGCCAACCCGAGCCCAGTGATTCTGGCCGCCTTTGACCGGCTTGGGTTCGACGCCAGCCGTCTCGTCCCGAGCGGTCAGGGCGTCCTGGAGGAGTTGCACGACTTGGTCCTGTTGTTCGGCAACCGCTCGGAGTTGGTCCGCTCCGGCGTGATGGGGAGCCCGCTCGGCATGCTCCCGCAACTGCTGGGCGAGCCCCTGCTCTTCGATGCAGTTGAGCACCAGATCCGACACAAGACTGCGCGCATCTTTGCTGGACGCCGGGTCTGATCCAATCAGACGTTCCCAAAAACCCATGGTTTTCTCCAGATCAATCCGAGCCGCTGGCGGGCTCTTCAGGGGACCGGAAGTAGCGTGTCGGCAGCGGCTTGTCAAGCTCGGTCCGGGGCGCTGCTCCGTCCCGGACGAACGATAGAGGTTTCTTTCCCAGCCGCTTTTCGTTATGAATAGGACATACGTCTGAGCGTCCACCCGAGGAGGAAGAGTTATGGCCCGGATCACCGTTGAAGACTGTCTGCACAAGATTCCCAACCGTTTCGAGCTGGTCGTCGTGGCGGCCCAACGGGCCAAAGAACTCCTCAAAGGAACGCTGCCCCTGGTGCCGTCCGACAATAAAGAAGTCGTCACCGCGCTGCGTGAAATCGCGGCCGAACAGGTCTGGAAAAAAACGCCCTCCGAATCCGAATAGTCCCGCCTCCTCCCAGATCTGAACAGACTCTCCAGCTATGCCCCACGAGCTTGACAAGACGGCGTTCGAAGCCGATCCGGCCGAGTCCCCACAGCGGGCGGCTTCGAGCGCACCCGAAGGCCCTGAGACCGCGCCTTCGGACACCCCGGTCTCGTCCGAGGTCGAGCCGCCGCCCGGGCCGGACACCGACACCGCGCTGGTCCCGACCGATTCGCTGAGCCGGTACATGGCCGAGATTCGACGCTATCCGCTGCTCAGTCCGGAAGAAGAGCACGATCTCGCCGTTCGCTACAAGGAGTACGGCGAGGTGCAGGCCGCCTACCGACTCGTCACGGCCAACCTGCGGCTCGTCGTGATGATCGCCCGCAAATACCAGCGGGCCTTTCGCAACCTGCTCGACTTGATCCAGGAGGGCAACGTCGGCCTGATGGAAGCGGTGCGCAATTTTGATCCCTACCGCGGCGTGCGCTTCCCCTCCTACGCCGTGTGGTGGGTGCGGGCGTATATCATCCGATATGTCATGAACAACTGGCGGATGGTCAAAATCGGCACCACCCAGGCCCAACGCAAGCTCTTCTTTAACCTGGAACGGGAAAGAAAGCGGCTCGAAGCCGAGGGTTTCTCGCCCGGGCCCAAATTGTTGGCACAGAATCTGGGCGTCAAGGAAGAAGAAGTGGTCGAGATGCAGCAACGGCTGTCTTCCCGAGACCTGTCTGTCGATACCCCGCTCGACACCCACGACGAGTCCTCGAGCATGCTCGATTTTCTGGCCGACCCTCAGGCCACGGTAGAGGAAGAGGTCTCGGCCGCCGAGTACCGGGCGCTGGTCAGAGAGCAAATGGACGCCTTCGCCCAGACCCTGAGCGGCAAGGACGCCGTCATCTTTCACCAGCGCTTATTGGCCGAGGAACCCCTCACCCTGCAGGAAATCGGCGATCAGTACAGCATCAGCCGAGAGCGGGTTCGCCAGTTGGAGAGTCGGCTGAAAAAAAGGCTCAAAGCCCATCTCATCCAGGAGTTCACCGAGCTGCGAGACCTGGATGTCGCCTTCGCCGATCATCGCTGAGTCTGGGGCGGCCTCGTTCGGTCCCGCCCCAGGCAGCCATTCAATCTTGCTCTCGGGCCTGGAATAAGGCTATAGTGCCGGTGTGCAACGAGCGCGGCAAGAACGCACAGCGGGCATTGTCATCATCGGCAATGAGATCCTCTCCGGCAAGACGGTCGATTCCAACTCAACCTTCCTGGCCCAAGAGCTTCGCAAAATCGGAGTGAGCCTGCGCCAAGTGGTGGTCATTCCGGATGAATTAGACCTGATCTCCTCGACCGTCCGCGACTTCCACCAGCAGTTCGATCTCGTTTTTACCTCGGGCGGCATCGGTCCGACCCACGACGACATCACCATGGAGGGGATTGCCATCGGTCTGGGCCGGCGGGTCATCCGCCACCCGGTTCTCGAAAACAAGCTGCTCGAATACGCGGCCAAGCGCACGCCCAACGCCGCCTATATGCGCATGGCGGATGTCCCGGAGGGAGCCGAACTGCTGTCAGAGGATCGCCTGCGTTTTCCAACCGTCAAAGTCGAAAACGTGTACATCCTGCCCGGCATTCCGGAAATTTTGCGGCAGAAATTCCTGGCCCTCAAAGACCGCTTCGCAACCAGTCCGTATTATCTCAAAACCATCTACGCCGACGCCTATGAGAGCAATATCGCGGCGTCCCTGAACGACACCCTTGAGCACTATCCCGAGTTGCTCTTGGGCTCCTATCCGAAAATCAACGATCCAGACTACCGGGTCAAACTGACGCTGGAATCCAAAGACCAGACCTATGTCGAGCAAGCCTTTACGCATTTGCTGAATGTCTTACCTCCGGGTTGTGTGGTGAAGACGGAGGGGTGAGAGGAGGACGCCATGAGAAAAATGGTACACCGCTGCGTATGCGGTGCGATCGTTGCGGGTTTGTTGGCTTGGCCGCAGCTGGTCGGCAGCGCCCGAGCCGACTATCTCGAAGAAACAGACATTCAGGCCGGCTCGGTCGTCCCCAACTATCTCGAAGACGCGGGCATCGGCACGGCGACCGTTGCGGCCAACGTGCTGTATATTCCGACCAAGCTGGGCTATGCCCTGCTCGGCGGGCTGACCGGAGGCGTGGCCTATGTCCTGACCGGGGCAAATTATCAGGTAGCGGAGCGCGTCTGGAAACCGTCGATGGGGGGCAATTACATTCTTAACAGAAACCATCTGCGCGGCACCGAGCGGATCTCTTTCAGCGCCCCAACGTCTCCCTAGAGCGAGAGGCGGAGTACGCGATGAAAACCGGACTGTGGGCGCTGCTCACTCTGTGTGTGATCGGCGCCGGGTTTCTGGGTGTCCGCTATTACCAGGCCAGGGCCGCAGCCGCAGCCTGGGACGGACCGGTCGCCGAGATTCTCAGCGAGACGCTCGACAAACAGGACGATACCCTGCGGGTCGAGTTCACCTCTCGGCTCGACGTCCCGGTGGCGCAGGTGATGCGGGCGCTGGCCGAACCCGAGCGAAGCCAGGAACTCAGCGACTCGGTGTACCGCTCCGAACTCGTCCGCCACCGCGGCAACCGCAAGATTGTCACGTTTGAAATGCGGGTCTTGGGTCGCCCCCAGGAGAGCACCCTGGCCTTTACTTTTTTGCCCCAGGAGAATCGGGTTCTGCTCGAAACGGTTGAGAACCAACTGACTGAGCTGAGCGGGGAATATGTGTTGACGCCGTCTCCCGACGGCAAAAAAACCCTGCTGACCTACCGGGCCTCAGCCAGGAATAAGACCCATATGCCGATTCCCCTGGCTCTGCAAAAAAGTGCCATGCGTGAGGCGTTCGTCCTGACCCTGCGGGGCCTCAAAAAAGGGCTGAGCGGCCAAGCCGAATCCTGACAGCAGACTCAGCCCTCGACCTCTTCGCCGGTGGCGGCAACCGACTCCGCAACCGCAGCGGACAGTTCGTCCTTATGCTGGCGCAGGAACTGGGCCACACTGGTGCTGGCTCGGAGCAGCATCTCCAGGTATGCGGTCTCCTCGCTGCTCGAGGCGGCCAGCGCCCGATAGTAGGCACCGAGCGCGACCAGCAAATCCGCGCGCTTGTCCGGAACCACCTCGAGCCGTTCGGACAGGCAGGTGTTGACCCCCTCGGCCAGGGCTTCGACCGTGGCCGAGTGCTCCTCGTCCATTTTGCTCGACAGCATCTCCTGCCATAACATTTCGACCGCATAGCGAGCGGCGTGCTGGCGTCGGAGCCCGGCGCTCAACTGATACAGCTGCGTGGCCAGGGCTGAGGCGCCAGCCGGGCGCTTGCGCGAGACCAGGGCGTTGGCTTTCAACAGGCGGGCGTGAAACTGGGCTAGACCCAGATGCTCAACCAGGCGGGTGATCAGATCGGTAAATTCTTGGGCGTTCAGCTGCGCCACCGCGTCGTCCCTCCTCCTCGTCCCGTTCGGGGCTGCTGGCGGTGATGATGACAAAAAGCGCACGGGACCGCAATCGGGCCGCCGCCGCTCAGCTTGCACCCCGCAGCCGCTTCCGCTAAACACACCAGCATGGAGAATGGAGCGTGATGAAAGCCCTGGTCTTCTCTGCTGAGCGGCAGCGCAAGGCGGCTCCCGCCTATCTCCCCGGCCTGGCCAATCTGCGCCTGACCGATGTCCCGGTCCCAGACCTACCCGACGACAACTGGGTCGTGGTCAAAAGCAAAATCGCCGGCATCTGCGGCAGCGATCTCGGCTTCCTGCGCTGGAAGTCGATGCCCTCGGCCGAGCCATATTTTCAGCTGCCCATCATCCCCGGCCATGAATTATTCGGTGAGGTGGAGGCCGTCGGCAGGCGGGTGAGCACGCTCCGGCCCGGCCAGCGCGTGTCCATTGACCCCAGCCTGGGCTGCCGGGAACGGGGCTTCAGAAAGCAGTGCCCGCAGTGTAAGGACGGCAATCCTGGAATCTGTGAGCACTTGGCCGAGGGCCGCCTCAAACCCGGTATCCTTATCGGCACCTGCCCGGACACCGGCGGCGGCTGGGGAGAATATTTTGTAGCCCACCGCAGACGCCTGTTTCCGGTGCCGGATACGATTGGCGACGACGAGGCCTCCCTGCTCGAACCCTTCTCGGTCTGCCTGCGGGCCGTGCTGAACAACCCCCCCCGCAAAAGAGAGCGGGTCGTGGTCATTGGGGCCGGGACGATCGGGCTGATGACTATTGCGGCGCTCAGGGCGGTTGAGCCGAGTTGTCGGGTTGCGTGTGTGGCCAAATACCCGTTCCAGGCCGAGCTGGCCGGCGCCCTGGGCGCGGACGACGTCATTGATGCCCGGCACGACGACGTGATGGAACGGGTCGGCGCTCTGGCCGACACGAAAGTCTACAAGCTGTCCGGCGGCGGGGCGATCCTGGCCGGTGGCGTACGCCTCGTCTACGATACCGTCACCAGCTCGCTGACCCTGAATCAGGCCCTGCGGATGGTGCGCGGCAAAGGCAGTCTGATCGTCCTGGGTCTGGCGGCACTCCCCGAGGGCGTGGACTGGACTCCGGTGTGGATGAAAGAGGTGTCGATTGTCGGCAGCCTCACCTACGGAGCCGAGGTGTTTCAGGGCAAACGCGCCGACACCTTTGCCCGGGCGATAGAGCTGGTCGCCCGGCGCCGGGCAGATCTGACCCCGATTCAACCCCACAAATATCCGCTCAGCCAGTACCGCCAGGCCCTGGGCCAGGCAGCCAGGAAAAAAAGCTCGGGCGCGGTCAAAATCTCCTTCGTGCCCGCAGACGTGTGACACGCCCTCCATGACCGGCCCCCGGACCACGATGTCTTCTGCGCCCCTCTTCTGGGGCTGATCGTTTGTATGCGAGATACAGATCTCTCCGCTCTCGAGTTTGACGCCGTGCTCCAACTGCTGGCCGACTGCGCCGTGTCGGCGTCCGGCCGGGAAGCCTGCGCGGCGATTCGTCCGGCCACCGATCCGCAGCAGATCGAAGAAAACAGCGAGCGGACCTGGCAGTTCTTCCGTCTGCTCGAGGAACAGCTCAGCCTGCCCCTGCATGCGTTTCCAGATATCCGACCAACCCTGCAAGCGGCCAGCCACGTTGGGGCGGTTCTTGACGGCCCACGGTTGCTTGAGATCCAAACCACGCTGGCCGTATCACGCCAGCTGGCCCAATTCTTTCAGCGTCATACCCAGCCCAACTCGCCATTGGCCGACCTGCCGGCCCGCCTGCCCGACCTGCCGGTCCTGGAACAGACGCTCGGGCGCTGCCTCGACGACAGCGGCAGTCTGAAGGATGAGGCCAGTCCGGCCTTGCGCACGCTGCGTCGCAGCGTGCGGACCCTGCGGGACGAGATTGAGCGGCGCCTGCGCGACCAGCTGCGTTCGTCCCAGCTGAAAGACGTTATCGCCGATCAGTATATTACGATTCGGAATAACCGTTTTGTTATCCCGGTCCGGGCGAATTTTCACTCCCGGTTGCAAGGGATTGTGCAAGACCGTTCCGGGTCGGGCGAGACGGTGTTTATTGAGCCGCTGTTTGCGGTCGCCCTGAATAACCGGCTCACCCTGGCCAGCAAGGAAGTCGAGGCCGAAGAGCACCGTCTGTTAGCCTGGCTGACCGGGCTGGTCAGCCAGGAGTTGCCCCAGTTGGAGCATCTCTTCGACACCCTGACCGAGGTTGATGTGCTGCACGCCAAGGTCATGCTGGCCCGCAAGCAGGGTGGGACCAAACCACGCTTTGGCGGCACGGCGTTTCGTCTGACCAGGGCTCGCCATCCGCTGTTGCTGGCCTCGGGTCAGGCGGTCGTGCCGGTCGACCTGCACATCCCCCAGGGCAAGCTGGGCCTGATTATCAGCGGCCCCAACACGGGCGGAAAGACCGCCGCCCTCAAAACCCTCGGCCTGCTGTGTCTGATGGCCCACAGCGGGCTGCTCATTCCAGCCGAAGAGGAGAGCCAACTGCCCTTCTTACACGGAGTGTTCAGCGATATCGGCGACCAACAGTCGCTGGCGCACAGCCTTTCGACGTTTTCTGCCCATATCAAAAACGTGTCGGACATCCTCCGCGACGCGGTTCCACCCGCCCTCATTGTGTTTGACGAACCGGGCGGCGGGACCGACCCGATTGAGGGCGGCGCTCTGGCCTGCGGTCTGCTCAGTCATCTGAAAGACCGGGGTATCTTTGTGGCGGCCTCAACCCATCTGACACCAGTCAAGCTGTTTGCCCTGGCCGATGGAGACTATCAGGTCGCAGCCGTCAACTTTGATCTGGAAACCCTGACCCCGCACTACGCCCTGGACTATGACACGGTCGGCCAGAGTCTGGGGCTGCCCATGGCCCGGCGGCTGGGTCTGTCGGAAGACGTGTGTCTGGCGGCCGAGGCGTCCCTGTCCCACGAAGCCCGCCAACTGTCTGAGGCCATGACCAGCCTGGAAACCTCACAGGCCGCGCTGGACAAGGAGCGCAGCCGGGTGGCCGAGGAGTGGAAAAAAGCTGCGGCTCTGCGCAAAAAACAGCGGGCTCTGCTGACTGAGGCGGAAGAGCACAGACGCCACATGTGGCAGGACGAGCTGGCCGAGGCCAAGACCCTGGTGCGCACTTTGCGCGAAGAAGGTCGCGCCCTGGTCGCCAACCTCCGTCGCCGGGCGGCCGGTCCGCAGGCCGAGCGCCATAAGGCGCAGCGGAGCTTGGGCCAGTTCCTGCACGAGCAACGGGGCGCTATTGCGCACAAGGAACACGCGCTGCGCCCCGCCCAGAGCGACGGGCCGACACCGCCCCAGATCGGCGATCAGGTCGAAGCCCAGAACGGCAAGATTCGGGGCGAACTGATCGCCCTGAGCGGACAGCGAGCCCGCATTCGGAGCGGCGGATTGACCTTTGAGATGGCACTCAACAAGGTCCGTAAGGCCGGCAAGGTCAAACGCCAGCGTGCGATCCATGTCAATGTCCAACGCACCGATACCGTCCAGCCGGAGGTCAACCTGTTGGGCTTACGGGTGCACGAAGCCCTGCCCCGTCTGGCCGAGTTTTTGGATCAAGCCATGCTGAACCGTCAGTCATCGGTGCGCGTCGTCCACGGCTTCGGCAGCGGAGCCTTGCGCCGAGCGATCCAGGATTTCCTGTCTCAGTCTCCGTACTGCGCCTCGTATAACGAAGCTCCGCAAAACGAGGGCGGCGGCGGCGCGACGATCGTCAATCTGGCGGGCTAAAGAGGAAACGTGTCATCCTTCCCTGCTTGGACTGTTGACACGTTTCCTCTTTACAACCCGAAATCTGTTGGCCGAGCTGATCCTCGACGCCCTGGACAATCCCCGCGCCGCCACCGCAGTCCGCTGTCTGGCCGCCTACGCCCGGATCGCCAGACGCAGCCCGCCGGTGGTCAGCCCTGGACAGCTCCTGGCTCCCGCGCCGGCGGCCGAGCGAGAGCAGGTTCGACGCCATTTGGAAGGCCACGCCCTGTTGAGTTGGCGTCAGCGCGGCCCGGTCCGACAGGTAACGCTGGCGTCGGAACTCGGGCCGGACTGGAGCCAGGTCGCGGCCAAGCTCCAGCGCTACGGCCACGCCCTTACAGGCTGGCAGCCCCGGCCAGAACTTTCCGAACTCACTCTGGCCGTCCGCAAGGGGGTGCTCCTCTTCAACCATCGGCTCTTTTTTGAGGTCCACGAGGTGTTGGAAGCCCAGTGGATACAAGAGGTCGATCCCGAGCGACGCTTCTTGCAGGGGCTGATTCAGATTGCGGTGGCGTTCTACCACCTCGGCAACCACAATCTGAACGGGGCACTCTCGCTTCTGGGCGACGGCCTGGACAAGATCAGGCCCCACGCCCCGGCCTATCTGGGGCTGGCGCTGTCCGATTTCATTGTCGGGCTGGAGCGCTGCGACGAGGAGCTGAAGCGGCTCGGTCCGCAGGGCCTGGGGCGGTTTCAAGACACGCACATCCCCAGCCTCCAGCACACCGAAGCATGACAAAGGCAATCGTGATAACAGACGGATGAAAGGAGATCACGATTGCCTTTGCTACCGCCTGGCAGAACTCAGGGTTCAGTGTGTTCTGCCCCGGTCGAGCGCTCAGAGCTGAGCTATTCCTCCTTCACGTACTCCTGCAGCCAGCCGGCCTTGCGACCACGCCTGACGAACTCGGCCACAGAGCGGCCGGCAATTTCAGAGAAGGCGATCGCGTCATACGTCTCGGGGTTATACATGCACGCCCGGTCCTGGTTCTCCATGAATCCCAGGCGGCTCAGCAACTGCTGAATCGAGGGCATGCGCAGCATTGCGGCCTCGGTCAGAATACCGGCGCGTTTTGTGTCGGGGGCCGGTGTGTCCTCGCCCTCACCGTCGGGTTTGCGGATCGCGGCCACTTTGTAAAGAGCCTCGACTTCATACCAGCCGCGCAGCCGGGCCCGGTCCCAGGCTACACAGACCAGATCCATACCCAGCGAGATTTCAACAATCCTGCCGCTATCAGGACCCTCGACGCGATACGCACCGCCCAGCGTGACGCGCTGCCGGTCGGGTAACACAACCTCGTCTCCGAGGTCGGGAAGCAATATCGGCATAGTGCGGTCTCCTTATCTGCTCAGCCACCCCGGGGTGGCTTGGGTCTGAATTCAAAATTCTTCCTGCACACGCAGAAACGAGGCAAAGCGGGGGACACCGGCCTGGGTGAAGCCCTGATGCTTAAAACGGATTGTACTGCCGACCGGTGGCGGACTGTTCCGCTCGGCATCGGAAAAGCCGGAGCCAATGGCAAACTGCACGCCGTTGGGGAGTTCGACCCGCAGGGAGCCGAGGCGACCGGCGTTCCGTCCCGAGCCGGGCAGGTGTTCGAGGACGAGCGCTCGGCCCTCTTGAAAGGTTTTGACTTTGAAGATCGCGGCAGAGCGCCCGGCAGTATAGACAGACTCGGGCTGGCGCAGGATCAGCCCCTCTCCGCCTAGGACTTCGACTTCGGCGAGTTTCTGGCGGAGATGTTGCTCGTCCCGACAGGTCTCATGCTCGACGATAGACACATACGGGTTCGGGTGGGCTTCAAACCACTCACGGGCAAAGGCCAGGCGCCGCTCAAATCCGCCCTCGGCCTGGGGCGCGTCAAAAATCATATACCGGACAGACCGCCAGTCGTCGTGCGGGGTCTGGCGGCGCACGATGCTGGAGATTTCGGCGAACTGCTGCCGACCGGTCCACAGCTCTCCGTCCAAAGCAACAGTCGGAAAATTTGCGGTAAACCAGGCCGGCACGGCAAAGGCATTGCCGGCCCGGGACACGAGTTGGCTGCCGGTCCAGTAGCCCCGAATGCCGTCCAGTTTCTCACTCATCCACCAGCCCCGGATGTCCACACCCGGCTCCCAACTCCGAGCCAGCATGGCCGGGGCGGGCTGCGGTTCGGCCGGGCCGACGGACGGGACGGGAAACAGGCAGGCAAGGCCCAGCAGCCACACACCGACGAGGCCGCCCAGCCTGACGTGTCGTCGGCTATCCACTCGTCACCGGCTAGCTGTCACCGACAACCGACACCCGGCTGTCCGGGTCGATGACTTCGAGCAGCTCGACCACATTTCCGTCCGGGTCGCGTCCATAGGTCGCCCGCAGGCCATTGCCGGCTCCCTGTGGCGGACAGTGAAAGCGCATCCCGGCGGCTTTCAGACGCGCGTACTCGCCCTCGATATCGCTCACCTCCAAACACAGGTGGGTGATGCCATGATCGCACACCGGCCGGTTCGGATCGCCCGGCTCGGGACGTGGTGCGGCGTACTGAAACAGCTCCACACACGCGTTGCCGGCCCGCAGCATCACCACCTGGGCGGCCGAGTCGCGCAGGCCGGTAATGTTATCGACCACGGTGTTGCCGGCCTGCCAGTCAAAATTGAACACCTCCTCAAAACCGAGGAGGTCCTTGTAAAACCGGAGCGCACGTTCCATGTCTCCGGTCGAGATCGCGGTGTGATGAATGCCTCGAATCATAACCAGCCCTCCTTCAAAGTGGACGATGCTCTCTTCTTGCTCAGATGGTCATCCTGGTCCATTTTGTGATCAATCAGCTTCGATTGGCGACCTTGATAATCGACGTCTTCCAGACCTCGACCGCCGGCCGGTCATCCAGATAGTAGGCCTGATAGAATGTCACCCACTCGTTCTCGCCCCGTTTCCACTTCTTGATCGGCGTACAGCGCAGCTCGACCTCATCGCCGACCCGGATCAGCTGGCGGGTCAGTATTGTGCTGCCGGTGTGAATCCAGAACGGCATCACAAACTGGTGCTGGACCGCCATACTGCCCTGGGCCATCAGCAGCCCCGGGTGGAGCGGCGGCGTCTCACCCTCCACATACAGCGGCAGCTGATCGTGGGTCAGCTCGCAATAAGTGCTCTGCTGAGCGGATTTGACCCGAAAACGGAAGGGCCGAAACGGCGTGTTGAGCGACATGCGCTGCCAGGTTCCGAGCTGCCGCTTGCCCTGCCAGTCCTGGGCCACGAGGGCGGCCAGGGGATCGAGTTCAGGCAGCGTGGCCGGCATATGGGTACGCATCTCGATCAGCTCCTGGTCGTCGGCATTGGTGGCCTGAATACAAAAGGCCGGATCACCGTCGTCGCTCGTTTCCGGCCGGATATGGGACGTGACGTAATCGTCGTCATAGGCCGGGGCCTTGAAGCGCAGGCTGAACCAGTGCCGTCCCAGCCAGCGCTCGCCGTAGCGCTCGACCAGGGGCCGGATCATCTGCCCATACACGATCGCCCCGCCGACGATGGAGCCCTTAAAGCCCATGGCTTGGGCGCCCTCGCGGCTATGCGCCTTGTTCTCACCCTCCCGGGTGTTGCGGGTCTGGAAAACGTAGGATTCAAAGACGGCGGATGTCGATTCGGGTGCGCTCATAGCCCCTCCCCCCTTGGTGCGGCTTCCCAAGCGGCACTAAAGGCAATCGTGATAACAGACAGATGAAAGGAGATCACGATTGCCTTTATAGGAAGGCGCGTTCTGAGCGTCAAGGCGCGGAGAGACGGCACGTCAGGCAGCCGCAAAACGCCGGATCGCCTCCAGCACACCCTGGGCAACGGCGCGCGGTCGCTCGGCAATGCCGTGGACATGTTCTTCTTGTCCACGCGGATCGACCTCGGCAATCTTCGTGCCCTGGCTGACCCGAATACCGTCTCTGGTCAGACCGCGAATGATGCCCGACACCTGGGCGCGTAGCTCGGTCTGTCCAACCCGGCCCAAGACCTGACCGACCCGGACTTGGCGCCCCACGTCCAGAGCCGTCCGAAAAACGCCGTCGCTCGGCGCGTACGTATAGCGCTCCCTGGCGTAGCCCTGGATCGCAATCGGCCGGCCGGTGTAGGCTTCGGCGCCGCCGCTGGTAATGACCGTGCCCAGGTTCGGGCCGCGGTTGGTTTCAATCACACAGTGGACGGTCTCGCCGGCCGAAAAGCCCGGCCCCAGGCCAATGACCAGGGGGGCCTGATCAATCTGTTTCTCGGCAATCTGGCGCTTGCGCATCCGGGCGTCGATCAGCACCCGGGGCGACAGTACGGTCAGCAGGGTTGCAAGCGACCCGGTGTAGACCGGCACGCAGCCGCCCTGGCCGAGCAGGCTGGTCACGCGGTCGAGCGTCTCGGCGTGCTCGGCCCGCACGCCTTCAAGCTCAACCGTGCCTTCGAAGACCGCCGCCGCAAAAGTGCCGGAGTCGGGCTTTCGACAATCATCGGCCGATAGCCGTGGCTGAAGAGCTGGTGGGCGACGGCCGACGCCAGGTCTCCTCCGCCCCTGATTACAAAGGGAGAAAACACGGTTCTTTGCCTACGTGGGAACGGCAGCTGCCCGAGACACCCGCACCAACATATCCAGTAAGTCCTCCACGACGACCGCAGGGTTCTGACACAAGCCAGCGTGTACCGGCGAGGTCTGAATGATCGTACTCCGAGGAGCGACCAGCCAGTGGAAGCGCTCCTGCTGCGATAATTGGCCAATCGGTCCTGCCCTCTCACCAGCGGTACAGATAGCGGAGATAGACGCAAGATGCGCTCTCAGGGTTTCCATATCGAGCGTGGCATCCACGGCGCGCAACCGTTTTTCGTCGAGTTCAATGCGCGCTTCCAAGAAGTCTGTGGCTGAGCAGAAAACGATCACGCCGACGTTGAGAAACTCTCCCCGCTCAACCTTGGGCACGACACGTATGACAGCGTAATCATACGGATAGGGATCGGGCACGGAGCGCCTCCTCCAAAAAATCACGCGGCGGCGTGAGCCGGCTGAGAAAGTACTCAATGTAGGCGTTTCGGTGTTGGTCGCTCGTGTCGAACGGAGCAGCGTCAAGCAACCACGCCTCGGGAATGCAGCTCACAATGCGTTCAACGACTTGCGGTGTCAGCCGCGCTGCCAGCTTCACGTTTGCGTCGTGGAGCGCGCTTGCAAACGGCAGCAACACATGGTCTTTGACCATTGGGAAACGGTCTCGGCTGCGTTCCAGATACGTGCTGCGACTGTGGTGGAAGTACAGCGCCGCACCATGATCGATGAGCCACACCTGACGGTGCCAGACCAGCATATTCACGTTGCGCGGTGTCCGGTCAATGTTCGTCACATACGCGTCGAACCACACGATCGCAGAGGCAAGGTCTGCATCGGGCCGCAGCGCAACCGGGTCAAACGTCACTGAGCCGGGCAGATAATCGAGCGCCAAGTTCAGGCCGGCGCTGGCTCGGATGAGATCTTGTATTTCCGGGTCAGGCTCAGTCCGAGCCAGCGCTGGGTCAAGTTCAACAAGGACAATCTCAGGCACGGGCAGTCCTAAAGCACGCGCAATCTCGCCTGCGATTAACTCCGCAATGAGCGCTTTCGGTCCTTGGCCGGCGCCGTGGAACTTCAGCACATACATGCCGTCATCATCGGCTTCGATAATGGCGGGCAGGGAGCCGCCTTCCCGCAGGGGGGTGACATATCGGGTGGCTGTCACTGTTCTCACGGCTGTCCTCAGGCTGCCCACTTCCTGTCTGTACTGGCATGGTCGATCATCAGATCAAAAACGGCATCGCATTGATGTCATTTTTCGCCCTTCTCAGTTCTATTTCTCAGACGATCCAGCGGCCATCCTGACGAATAGCGTCATACATCGCGTCTGGCGCGAGATCGGCTCCATTCGGCCACTGCACGGCACCCATTCGGACATCGACACGAGTGAAGAAATCCGCTTCCCGCAGTGCCTCGAATACGGTTCCTTCAACTTTTGGGTCTGCAAGGAATTGGTTGAGGTCCACTTCTCCTTGTGTTCCGTCTGCAAAGGCGACTTTCAGACGCCTCTCGGACAACGCCGTGACCGAGACAACCCGCCATGGCACGGTATGCCGTATCTCCGGCACTACTTCAGGGGCTCGATCAGGTTTGGGGTCTGCAACTGACTGCATAGATTCCAGTCCTCCCTGAGCTCGTCGCGGTGTTCCGCTGCCCATTCGAGAACGAGAGCGAGGGCTCTCTGAGGGAGCGAGCCGCGTAAGACACGAAGATCACGCAAGTCGATGAGCGCTTCATGTTCGCCATACAGCGCATGAAAATGTGGTGGGCTATGGTCCCGCCAGAACATCTGGATCACGATACCATAGAATAGACTGAGCGTTGGCATTGTATATTCTCTGGATGGCTCTTCACTCAAGACTATTATCACCCGCCAGTTGCTTCACATTATGTACAATGACTGGCTCATGCGCGACGGCAATTTTTGTCGGCGAATTTCAGGAAGATCAGCCCCAGCACCGGCGTTGAGTATTCGCTGGCTTTCAGGTCCGAGTTTGCCCGCAGGGTATCGGCGGCAGCCCACAGGTCATTTTCGAGTTGTTTGAGGTGTTCTTTGGTCATTATTGTTCGTCCTACCCATCGAGGTAGCGATCTTTGAGCTGGGCCAGCAGCCCGCTGAGATTGCCCACCGCCACCACGCGCCACACACCCTCGTCGGCTCTGCGCATGCTGACCTCAAGCTCCTCCCCGTCTCGTATCGGGATCACAAACAGCCGGGCACCGTCCCGCGTTTCGCCGACAAAGATCGCACCGATAATCGCCAGGGTCGGAATGTCGGGCAAGGGCCGACTCCGGTCACGAATGACCTGCTCAACCACGAGCGCCGTACCGGCCGAGACGAGACCACGGAACTCGCTGCTCAGGGCTCGCAGCCCCTGCCGCATAAGGTCGGCCAGCGAGCCTCCGCCAACCGGCCCGTCTGGTTCGGGCGGCTTGAGGCCCAGTTCGTCAACCGCATGGTTGATCACACTGTCGATATCCACATAGCGGGTAAAGCGTTCATAGTCGTGCGTGTCCAAGGCCCGCTGGATGTGGTACAGCGAATAGGATGGGGTGAAGGTCCAGACCATACCTCCGACCAGCACGAACACGATGACCGCACCGAGGCCGACGATGAGCCGATTTGATCGCTGTGGTTTTGTGGATGGGGGCTGTTCCATGACAGCCCATCATATACGAGGAAGGCCCCCGCCGTCAGCCAGCCCCATTGGGGAAGAGGAGCGGAACAACCTCTTGACACAATTCCGACACTGAATAAAATGATCGCACTGTTCAGTATTGCAACTCTTCAGTAAACCGAAAAAGGGAAGCTGCCATGCAGAAATTGCCGTCCCACGCCCACGAAGTCGCCGCCAACGGTCCGGCGGTTGTCACCCAGTTCCTTGATGTTGAAACGCCGGAAATGCGCAGCCTGTACGAGAAGGCCAAGCGCGACCAGTGGAACGCCTCAACCGATATCGACTGGGACAGCGGCCTGGCCCCGGACTGCGGTATTCTGCCCGACGGCCTGATCGACATTTACGGTACCCCGTACTGGGAGCGGATGAGCGCGGCCGAACGGCTCCAGCTCAACCGCCATTTCTCGGCCTGGCGGATGAGCCAGCTCATGTACGGCGAGCAGTTCGCCCTCATGGTGTGTGGGCAGATCGCCAACGCCGTGCCCGGCATTGATGCCAAGTTTTTCATGGCCACCCAGGTCATGGACGAAGCCCGCCATTCCGAGGTCCTGGCCCGCTATCTGTACGAAAAAGTCGGCGTCACCTACCCCCTCACCTCGAACCTGAGCGACATGTTTGACCGCGTGCTTGAAACGCCGCTGTGGTACCTCAAGACCGTCGGCACCCAGCTAGTTGCCGAAACCCTGGCCGTGTCGCTGTTTCGGATGCTGGCCGACCACAGCCCGGACCCGCTGATCAGCCAGATCTGCCGCCGCATTCTGGCCGACGAATCCCGACACATGGGCTTCGGCATGCTGAGCCTGCCCGAGCAGGTCACCGAGCTGTCCGACCGGGAAATCGAAGAAGCCGAAGACTTTGCCTGTGTTGCCACCGCCGGCCTGCTCCAGGGCCAATTCCCCCAGGAGGCGTATGAAGCGGTTGGTTTCAGCAAAGCCGAGATTTCCGACATCAAAACCATGCGCCGCACGGCGGCCGAGAAGAACGAATACGTCGCCTTCCGCCAGTACTTCAAAAAAGACTTCCACACCGCCCTGTGGAGCAACATGGACAAGGTGGGTCTGCTGAGCCAGCGCGCCATCGACAGGCTGGGCACGATGGGCATCTGCGCGCCCGAGCGCAGCGCGGCCGCAGCCTGACGACCGCCGTTCGACTATTCGGGTGAGCCGACCAGGGGCGATTCACGCATCGCCCCTGGAGCTTTTTCAGCCCCGGTGTTGTCTACCGGCCCGGGCGTAGCAAAAATATCGATCTGCCGCCAGTGGTCCTGACAGAAGCGCCAGCAAAACCCCAGTCCCAGGATAATCACATTCGCCGTACCGGCCAGCCACGGGCCGAGCGACTCAAGATTGGTATACGCCACCGAGCCGAGGCTCAGGGGCGCAAAAACCAGGAAGAGAACGGCCAGGGTAAAGCCGGCCGGCCAATGCGTATCCCCGGCGCCCCGCAAGGCGCCGAAAAAGGTCATGCCCAAGCCGTCGAACAGCTGAAAGGCAACCGCGCACAGCAGGATGTTGGCGCCAAGCTGAATGACCAAGGGATCGGTGCTGAAGACGCCGATCAGGGAGAACCGGAACACAAAAAAGAACACGCCCATCAGACCGACATACACCAGGCAGATACACAGCGTTTCGTACACCCGCCGGACGGCCGTCTCCCACTCCCCGCGTCCAATATAGCGCCCGACCAGGGCCGACAGGGCCTGCGACAGGCCCAGCGCCGGCATGAACGAGATCATCATATATTGCACGGCGATATTGCTGGCGGCCAAGTGTTCCTTGCCGAACTGACCCACGATCATGACGATCAGCAGCCCCCAGCCCAGAATATCAAGAGCCCCCTGCATGCCCGCCGGCCAGCCGATATGGAGCAGACGGCGCGTCCGCGCCCAGTCAGGCGACCAGCCCAAGCGGGTAGAAAATTCGGCCCGGTAGCGCGACGACAGAAATACGCCCAGCAGCACGCCCAGCTGGACAACAAAGCTCAGCACCATGGCCAGACCGGCCCCGGTCAGGCCGAGCCGCGGGGCGCCCCAATTCCCGAAGATGAACGCATAGTTCAGGACCACATTGGTGCAGTTGGCGGTCAGCACGCCGACCAGGGCGATCCCCGGCCGGTGGATGCCGTAGAAAAAGCCGCTTAAAGCCCCGATCATGACCGACAGGCCGATGCCCCACAAGCGGACACGAAAATAGGCCACTTCAAGCACCAGGACTTCCGGCTCATGCCCGAACAGCGAGAAGAAGCCCGGCGCCAGAGGCCAGAACACCGCACAGGCCAGACCGACAAGCGCACCGAAATAGATTCCCTGCCAGGCGTAGGCTGCGGCTTCGTCGGGTTCGTCACGGCCGAAGGCCTGGGCCGCAAACGTATTCACACAGCGCGTGATGCCGAGCGGCAGAGCCGTCAGGGTAAAGGCGATGACGCCACCCGGCATGGCCGCCGCCACTTCCGCGGTGCCGACCAGGGCGACCATCCAGGTATCGACAAAGCCCATGACGGTGAATGAGGCCATCGAGGCGATGATCGGCAGGGCCAGGCGGAGAATTTCGCGCAGTCCGCTCAGGGTAGGAAGCGTCATTATATGTCCATTGGAAAAGCAGCCCGGCCAGGGCCACGGCAGAATGTTTCTAAGTTGATCGTTTTATACTAGACTGCGCAAGAGCCCAGGATGAAGGAGGAGGCACCCATGGCGACATCGCGAGCAGCAAAAACGGCAAAATCCGCCCAGCCCAGTACCCGCCGCACGGCCGCCACGCGGGCAGGCACTGAGGTCACGCCCATGGATGATTACGAAGGGGTGCGGCAAGTCCTGAGCCGCTACTGCTTTGCGCTGGACAGCGGCCAGCTGGACCTGCTCGGCCCCCTGTTTCACCGCGAGGCGAGCTTCTCCGTCTCGTTCGAGGCCGGCACAACCCATACCGGCCGGACAAAGATTCAGGCCTGGTATGAGCAGCTCTTCAGCCAGCGCTCGGGCCAGGTTCGCTGTATGCGGCATAAAATCTACGAGCCGCAGCTGAGCATTAACGGAACACAGGCCAGCTCGGTGGTGTATTTTGATGCCGACTCGCTCCAGGCCGACGGCAGCGTCCGGGTCGTGGCCGGCCGCTATGACGACACGCTGGTGAAGGAGCGCGGCCGGTGGTTTTTTAAGGATCGGACCATTACGGTCTTGTACAACTACACCCCAGGCAAGGGCCAGGAAGGAATGTAAACGCTATGGCAGACTACATCAACGTTGACGAAGCCCGGAGCATGTCCGGCCTGAGACTGGTCCTGACCCCAGGCGTGCCGGGCCCGTGGAGCGAGGCGGCCAAGGGCATTTTTGATGTCAAAAAACTTCCGTATGTCCGCGTTGCCCAGGAGATGGGCGGGGAAAACAAGGCCCTGATCGAGTGGTCGGCCCAGGCCACCGCCCCGGTCGCGGTGTGGAACGACGAGCCGCCGCGCTCAACCTGGATCGAGCTGCTGTACCTGGCCGAGCGGCTCGGCCCCGAGCCGGCCCTGATCCCGACCACGATTGAGGACCGGACGACCATGTTCGGCTATTGTAACGAGCTGTGCGGAGAGACCGGGTTCGGCTGGTCGAAGCGGCTGATGCTGGTCCATCCGGTCCTGAGCGACCCGAACGCCAGCCCTGAAAACCGGGGCTTCGCCAAATACATCGGCGATAAATACGGCTATGAGGCGACGGTGGCGGAAAACGCTCCGCACAAGACGGCCGAGATCATCCGCTTCCTGTGCGCCCGGCTTGAGCGGCAGCAGGCTGCGGGCAGCCGGTTCTATATCGGTCAGCAGCTCAGCGCGCTGGATATCTACTCGGCCGCGTTTACCGCCCTGATTAAACCCTTACCGGACGAGCTGTGTTCCATGCCCAAGGCTATTCGGACCATGTACGTCAACACCGACCCGGTGCTCGACGCGGCGGTGCGGCCGATTCTGTTCGAACACCGGGACTTCATTTACCACGAGTATTTGAAACTGCCGATCGACCTGTAGACCACAGTTGGAATACCGTCCGGAATTGGTCCCAGTTTCTCTCGGGAAGGCATAACTCGCCTACCCTACGCGTTCCTCCGAGCCCGTTCTGACTCCATCCAGAAGTAGAGCGCGTGGAGATGATTGGGGAATTGGTATCCACCTCAAACCTCGGGATCTACATCCAGGGCTCCGAGTCCTTTCATCCGTCGCAGGAAATTGTCCAGCACTTTCTGTTCGGCGTCCGACAGGCGAGCCGCGAGTTCCGACCTGCGGAACCGCATTGTCTGGGGCTCGTCTGCCATCTTGCGAAGGATTGATCGGTATCGTTCGCTTCGAATAGCGCTGAATACCTGGGGCTCCAATAGCTTTCGTCCAATGACTTCAGCCGCAGAAACGATCCCAGCCGTAATGGCCCCCTGAGCGATTTTCGGGCTTTGGGCCGAACGCCACACGGCATCACCGATCTCATGCGCCAACACCGGCATTCCGCCGGTGTACCGAACGAGTATGGCGAGATCGTCGTCAGCGATCTCTGCGTTCCCCGCCTCGAATGAGCGCCGGTAGAACTCGATCACTTCTTCGTCCGACCAAGGAGTGATGTCAGTCAACTCGAAGACACGAGCGAGCGAGGGCGGACGTGCCACCAGCTCCTGACGCCGCTCTTCAAGTCCGACCACGAGGATACAGAGCGGGACGTGCTTTTGGGAGGTAGAGATCTCGTCCACCATGCTCTTCAGCCAATTGGCAAACACGTCCGAGGTCGCAAGACCGTTGATGTCGTCGAGAATGAGCAGGATCGAACTCCGGTCCGTCAACTTATCACATAGCCCCACGATTGCCGAAACGAAGTCATCGGCAATGCTAGACAGATCGCTGTCATTGAGCTTCAACTCTAACGTGATACCGAACAGCCCGACCTTACGGACTCGATCCCCGAAGAAGCTTTTGATCTTCCCGTGCCACGGCTTGTCCACACTCTCCTTGAGCAGGCGCTCAAACGTTCTTCGCAACATCTCCTTCAGATCCCGGACACCGCCAAGGAAAACATGACACGCCGCGAGCTTGCTTTCCTGCTCGGACAAGAGGCGAACGAAATAGGCGAGAGAACTCTTGCCAATCCCTCGCTCGCCGCTGACAAAACCGATCTTGAATCGCCCGCGCGCGCTGGCTCTCACCATGCCACGTAGGCGCTCAATTTCGTCGACCCGTCCCACAAAGAACTCACTTGGCACAGGCTGCCCCGGCCTAAAGGGGCTCGATTCGGGATTCACTACGCGCTCCTCTACAGAGAATTGTCGATAGCTGAACGCTTGCCTAAGCCGTAGCGGTTCCCGTCACGCACGGAAGGATGCTTGGTCGTACCGGAAACGTAGGCTGCCAAGCTCATAGCCTCACGACGGCGGCTCGTCCGCCTCCCCGGCCGGATCGCCCTCGCGCACAATCTCCACCACATCGACTTTCCGAAGCGTGAGTCGGCGTCTGCGCTGCTGAAACATGGCCTCTATCTGAAGCGGCGTTCCGGGCTGAGCCTGGGAGATTTTCGACAGCAGATCGCTCGGACCGATGAGGTTATAGTCAATCGAGAACCTGCCTGCCTGTTGAAGAATATGGCGGCTGGTGACGATGTGCTTAGGCAGGTTGACGGCTCTGACCTCGACCACCTCGAACTGGTAGGTCTCGCTGTACTTGGCGATCCCCATACTGACAACGGCCAGACTGCTGGGGTCGGGCCGCGAATTGATGAATCCTTTGAAGCGGACCAGGAAAGGCGTCCGCGAGTCCTCAGAGGACGGGTTATCACCACCCATCCCGAACGGTATGCTCGGGATCGGAACCTGGGCCGTCGCCGACGATAGCAAGCAAAGACTCACCAGGCTGCTCACCACGAGCATTACGCTCACTCTTGCCACGTGCTTCATCATCGCCCTGCTCCTTCTTGCTTCAGCTGGGTTTCCAGCAGCTCCAGTGCCGCGCGGGTAAATGTCCACATGTTGGCCTCGCGGTCGGAGTGGCGGGTTTCAATCGTCAGTGTGTGTTCGACCGGGCCGGCAATGGCGATACAGGCATGGCCGGCCGCGTCCCCGTAGCGGTTGCCGGTCGGGCCGGTCGCTCCGGTCTCGGCCAGCCCCCAGGTCGTGCCCACATGGCCTCTGACCGCCCGCGCCATACGCAGCGCATACGGTTCGCTGCTCGGCAGGACGCCGGTAAAATCCTCGTCCGCCAGCGCCAGCAAGGTCCGCCTGGCCTCAAGGGTATAAATCACCCCGCCGCCGACGAAATACGCCGAGGCGCCGGGCACGGTCAGCAGCGCGGCCGAGATCAGGCCTCCGGCCGACGACTCGGCAACCGCGATTGTCTGTTTGCGTTCCTTGAGCAGGGCGCCGACGGCCTGACCCATGGCGGTTAAATCATGCATATACGCTCCGTTTGGCTGGGTGGAGAGGAATGATTCACCCCTTCAGGGGTATCCCATTTGGGGTCTCCAGACAAGCATATTGCTCCTCCAGCACACTCCTCGCCCTTCGGCCCGGATTATGCTAAACAGGCACACGACCGCCCCCACAGGAGAGTGATTATGGACACACGCTATGGAGACGTTGAGGTGAGCCTGGCCGACCATGTTGCAACGGTTGAGATTCAGCGCCCCCCGAATAATTTCTTTGATACCGACCTCATCCGTTCTCTGGCCGACGCGTTTGAGGCCCTGGATGCCGAGCCCGACTGCCGCGCCAGCGTCCTGGCCGCCCAGGGTAAGCACTTCTGCGCGGGCGCGAACTTTCATACCGGCCAAGCCGAGCGGGACCTGCGCAATGTCGAGAGCGGCAACCCGCTGTACGCCGAGGCCGTGCGGCTGTTTGCCTGCAAAAAACCGATTGTCGGCGCCATCCAGGGTGCGGCTATCGGCGGCGGCTTTGGGCTGGCGCTGGTGCCCGACTTCCGGGTGGTGTGTCCGCAGACGCGCTTTGCGGCGAATTTCACCAAACTCGGCTTTCATCCCGGCTTTGGACTCACCCATACCCTGCCGCGTCTGATCGGCGAGCAGCGCGCCAACCTGATGTTCTACACCGGGCGGCGGATCGGCGGTGAGGAAGCTTATGCCTGGGGGATGGGCGACGTGCTGACCGAGCAGAGTGAGGTCCGCAGCGCAGCCCTGGAACTGGCCAAAGAGATTGCCGAGAGCGCACCCCTGGCCGTTCAGTCGGTGCGAGCGACCATGCGCGGCGCGCTGGCCGCCGCGATCAAGCAGGCCACCGACCACGAGTTCAAGGAACAGCACTGGCTACAAAAAACCGAGGATCACAAAGAGGGCGTCAAAGCCGTGGCCGAGCGGCGCCCGGGGAACTTTGTGGGCCGCTGATTCGCCCTGCGGTCAAGCCCGGCGACCTACCAGGTATCCACACACGGCCGCTTCTTGCCCTCCCGGGCGGGCGGCGGCGGCACCGAGCGCAGCGCGGCCATGATCCACCGCCGGGACTCCGCCGGGTCAATCACATCGTCAATCTCAAAGTAGGTCGCGGTGCTGAGCGCCTTGCCGTTCTCATACATCTTGTCGACCAGATGCTCGTATAACTCCTGGCGTTTCTGGGGGTCTTCCACCTCGGCCAGCTCTTTGCGGAAACCGAGCTTGACCGCGCCTTCCAGGCCCATCCCGCCGAACTCTCCGGTCGGCCACGAGACGGCAAAGAAGGGCGCCTTGAAACTGCCGCCGGCCATGCCCTGAGCGCCCAGACCGTAGGACTTGCGCAGCACAATCGTAAAAAAGGGCACGCTGATACTCGACCCGGTCACAAACATCCGACAGCAGTGCCGCACCAGGGCGGCTTTCTCGGCCTCGGGTCCGACCATATTGCCCGGCGTGTCGCACAGCATCAGGATCGGAATGTCGAAGGCGTCGCACAGCTGCATGAAGCGCGTGGCCTTGTCCGCGGCCTCGCTGTCAATCGCGCCTCCCAGATGCTTGGGATTGTTGGCGATAATCCCGATCGGCCGCCCCTCGATACGGGCAAAGGCGGTCACCATGCCGAGGCCAAAGTGACGCCGGATTTCCAGTACCGAGTCGGTGTCGGCCAGCGTGGTGATGACATCCCGGATTTCGTACACCCGCAGACGGTTTTCGGGCACGATGCGACGCAGCAGGCGCTGGTCGGCGCACTGCCAGTCGGCAATCGCGCCCTGGAAATACGACAGATACCGCTTGGCCGCGACCACGGCCTCGGCCTCATCCTTGACCGCAATATCCACCACCCCGTTGGGCACCTGCACATCCATCGGCCCGACATCTTCGGGCCGGAACACACCCAGGCCGCCGCCCTCAATCATGGCCGGACCGCCCATGCCGATATTGGAGCCCTCGGTGGCAATAAGCACGTCGCAGCAGCCCAGGATGACCGCGTTACCGGCAAAGCAGCGGCCCGAGGTCACGCCGACCAGCGGCACCAGACCGCTCAGCCTGCCCCACAGGTGAAAGGCCATCACATCCAGGCCGGCCGGACTCGACCAGTCGGTATCGCCGGGGCGGCCGCCGCCGCCTTCGGCAAAGAACACCACCGGCCGCTTCCACTTCTCGGCCAACTCGAACATGCGGTCTTTTTTGTAGTGGTTCTTGAACCCCTGGGTGCCGGCCAGGACCGTGTAGTCGTAGGCCAGCACAATGCACTGGGCGCGCTCGTCGTCAAACAGATCGCCGTTGATGCTGCCGACACCGGCGAGCATGCCGTCGGCCGGCGTGTTCTTGATCAGGTCTTCGAGCGAACGGCGCTGGCGCTGGGCGGCGATGACCATCGGGCCGTACTCGACAAAGCTATCCGGGTCACACAGGTCGGCGATGTTCTCACGGCTGGTACGCTGGCCGGTCTTGCGGCGGCGGGCGACGGCTTGGGGCCGGGCGTCGTCAAGCCCGATCTCGTGCCGCTCAACCACCTCGGCCAGGTCAGGGCGAATGTAGTCCAGGTCAATCTCCTGCTGCTCTCGTGAGGCGACCACGTCAACCTCACCCTCTTGGATGAAGACCAGGGGATGGCCCTCATACACCGTATCGCCCTCAGCTACCGTGACTTCTTGCACGATGCCGCTCGACGCGGCGGCGATGACGTGCTCCATCTTCATGGCTTCCATGATGAGCAGCTGCTTGCCGCTATACACCGCCTCGCCCTCGTGAACGTCGAGGCTGACAATCGTGCCCTGCATGGGCGCCGTGACCGCAAGGCTGCCCTCCGGCCCGACAATCTCAACCGCGGCTGCGGCGGCCGGTGCGGCGGGCGTCGTCAGCGCCTGCCCGTCGCCCGCGCCCTTCCCGAAATGCAGCACCGCCAGGGGATCGCCCGCATCGACCTTCACGCCCGCCCGCCCCGGAACCGGGGGTGGGGGCGCGGCGGGGGCAAAAAACAGCTGTTGATGTTGCTGTTCAGCCGACACCAGATCGGCGATATGGTCTTCAACAAAGCGGGTATACACCCGGCTTTCAACAAAATCGGGATGGCGCAACAGGCTCTGCAAAAACGGGATATTGGTCGCCACGCCTTCAACCTTGCACTCGCATAAGGCGCGGTAGGCGCGCGTCACCACGTCGCGAAATTCGCGGGATGGCGAAGAGGCAACGAGCTTGGCCAGCAGGGAGTCGAAGCGCGGGCTGGTCCGGTAGCCGGCATAGCCGAACGAATCAACGCGCAGGCCGGGACCTGAGGGCAGCTCAAATGTGCTCAGCAGCCCGCCTGCGGGCCGGGCGTCGCCGTCGGCCTGCATAGTCTCCATATTGATCCGGGCCTGCAGGGCAAAGCCGCGCGGTTGGGGGATATCGGCCTGCTCGAAGGCCAGGCTGGCCAACGACTGTCCGGCCGCCAGCTGGAGCTGGAGTTTGACCAGATCAAGCCCGGTGACCTCTTCGGTCACGGTATGTTCAACCTGCAAACGGGCGTTGGTCTCAATGAAGGCGTAGTCCGCCTCGTCTTCCGCGCCTGTCGCGTCAACCAGGAACTCGAAGGTACCAAGACTGTTGTACTTGACGGACTCTGCCAGTCTGACCGCCGAGGCAATGAGTCGGTCGCGTAGCGGAACTGGCAGCCCAGGGCTGGGAGCGACCTCGACCAGCTTCTGATGGCGACGCTGGATACTGCACTCGCGCTCCCATACGTGGCTCACCGCGCCAGACCCGTCGCCGACAATCTGAACCTCAATATGTCGCGCGCGGGGAATCAGGCGCTCCACATAGACCTCAGCATTCCCGAACGCAGTCTTCGCCTCGGACCGGCAGCGCGCATACGCCTCCTCAAGCTCGTCGGCGCTGTGGACCATACGCATCCCGCGCCCGCCGCCACCGGCCACGGCCTTGATCAGCATGGCTCCGCCGTCGCCCAGAGAGGCGAAAAACGCCCGCGCCTCGTCCAGGCTGGTCGGCTGGGTCGTGCCCGGTAG